>CBDTVG010000058.1:0-9401 GCA_965363745.1 uncultured Candidatus Electrothrix sp.
AGGCAGTACATTATTACATAAGCGCAGAAGACGACGGGCATACGGCATCATAACGCTGTTATCCGACCGCTCAAACCAAGTACGGACAAAACGCAGGATAAACGCTTCCAGCCAATCAATATATTTCGTATGATCTGAAGGCCGGAGAAATTGTAAGGACTGAAGTAGCTCCACGGCGAACAGAGCCGGAGCATTAATGGAACGACACTCCCGCATCGCATCTAGCAACCCAGCTTGGACGGAGGGATTTTCCAGGGCGACGACCTGTTGATACTCAGCCTTTTTTTTCAACCGGACAGCCAGAGGGGGCAGCTCGTTATCGGTATTATCGTTATACCGCCGCACATCAGGATGGGACAGCATCGCCGCCTCTGTTTCAGCGTCAGAACATGGTGAGGGCAGGAGCTGCATGATCGCCTGCAACAGGGCCGGTTCCGCATACTCGGCCACGGAGAGCAGACCGAGCAGACGATGTACCCGCCCGCGGAATTTTTTTTCGGAATTTTTTTGAAAATGTTCTTGAGCCGCAACTTCATTCCTACCGTTATCAAGCAGGCGGCGCAGAGGATGATGCTTGGAAATTGTGTTGACCAATTCGGTGAGATCTGGCTTGGCTGATCGCTCCAAAGTCGGAAAAATCGGATTAGGCGGATCGAAACCGGAATTGAAGGACATACATGCTGTGGCGTGGGATTCCTGGATAGGTGATTGCGCATCTTCAAAGGAATCAGGGAAATTAAGTTCCTCTGACCGCAACGATTCAATATTCAGCAGGTACGGCGGTAGATCAGAAGAATCTCCTTCCGGCGGTAGCTGAAATTTGTGCCGTTGGGGCTGGAGTTTTTCCCTCCTGCGCAGATACCAAAATTGTTCCGGCGGTACTTCTTTGCTGACTTCCTTGATTTTAGCGAGGTCAGCGGCTTCAGCAGGCTCAACCAACTGGCTAGCCAGCTCAAGCAACAGGTTATTAAGGAACCTAGCTGACGGGTCAGCAATCTCCTGTCCCGTTTCAGGCGCATAACCGGCCATCCTCGCCGCGACATCCACTGATATATTTCGGTGGACAGCGAGCAAGTGTAGAATATGCGCCCTGGCGACCTGTGTTGAGGATAACTTCATTGCCTGTTCATTACAGTGCGTTCATGAATGACAAGAAAATTATTCCGGTGGAGATTTGACCAGCGCATAACGGCTGATTTTTTCCAACAAGGCCAGCTGATACCGCTCTCCGCTCTCTCCCCTCTTGTCCGGGGCGGGCGGCATCTCCCGCAATGCCTGAAGCAGGTCAAGGTATTCAGCCTGTCCCGGTTTAGGCAGACCCGCCTGTCGTGCCGCTTTCCGATCCTTGATCAACAGTTCCGCAGCCTTTTCTTTAACCCTGTCTGTAAACACCCGCTTAAAATGTATCTCCGCACGCTCTGACAGCCAGCGGATTAAGGCCAGCTCCTGATTAAACTGTGCGCCGCTGTAGATTCGAGGAAATTTTTCAGTCTGTTTTTTCCACCAAAAACGCAAATATTCCTCATCATCAAAGCGCAGATTCAGCACCAAACACCGGCGGATAAAGGCGGAAGGCAATGGGCGCTCCTCATTGGTGGTGATAATCACCAGCGGTTTTTTATGCGTACGCATACCGACTGATTCATCCAGCAGAGGCACATGAAAACCGCCGTTGCCCAACACTTCAAGCAAAGAATTCGGCAGAGCGGAATCAGCTTTGTCAATCTCATCAATAAGCAGGACAAAACCGCATTTCGTTGATGCCTCATCTGACGTGGCGATAAATCCTGGTTTATAAAACGGATAAGCGCATTGTTGATACTGCCTGCGCGCTGATTCATCATCAAAAATCCACCAGAGAACACCAGGACTGATATAATTGGCCGGATGCAGGATGCCCTCTTTTTTATCCTGTACATTTATCCGCTCAATCGTGGCGGTACCGGCTCTGCTGACCTGATAGGGAAATTTTTTTTGCAAGCTAGCTGATTTTTTTTTTCTATGCCGTGCTGTTTTCTTTTTTCTATGAAAAAGGGTTTGTTGACTCGCTTTTGCTACGGCAATTCCCGTCGGGACAGTAGATTTTTCCGAGGGCGCAGGCTGGGCAAGGGATCGCCCGGTAACCCCTTGCGCAGCCAAGGTTTGGGCATCATTGAGACGGGCCACCGGATCATATTGCCAGAGCAGATCCCGCCCTTCCGAGGCGGCGGTGATCACCTCCGCGACAAAATAACGATTTAGCTCCTGCGCTGCGGCCCTCGCTAGCTGGCTCTTACCTATACCCGGTTCTCCCCGCACCAACAGAGGACGTCCGGTTGCCAGAGCCATCTCCACGGCAAAGGCGGATTCTTCATCAAAGACATGAAAGCTCTCCTCCCATGATTGACATTTTTCCAATTTGATACGTCGTTCAACCCTGATTTTCCAAGGCCGCAGCTCATCAGTGTTCATATTCAGCTCGCTTTGTCACTGCGATTTTTTCATTTTTGCGCAAAAAATATCGACGAAACTATGCGATGGAAACCAATTCAAGCTCAAAGGTAAGCACCTTACCCGCCAGAGGCGGATTGGCGTCAAGCTGGATATGCTCGTCCGTCACTGCAATTATTTTAACCATGATGGGTTGGTTGTTCGGCCCGGCGAGCTGTAACTGCTGGCCCACTTCCGGGGTGATATCAGAGGGCACCTGATCACGGGGTGTGCTGATAACCATCTCTTCGTTGCGCTGACCGTATGCTCTGTCAGCGGGAATGGTGACATTTTTTTTCTCGCCCGGTTCCATGCCGGTGATCGCCTCGTCAAAGCCGACAATCACTTGACCGCTACCGAGTGTGAATTCCAGCGGCTTAAGATCCACAGATGAATCAAACTGTGTGCCGTCCTCAAGAGTGCCTGTGTAATGTACCTTTACGTTGTCTCCTTTCTTTGCCGCTGTCATACATACTCCTTGTTATTTATTTTTATTATTATTTTCGATTGCCGCATCTTTTGACAACCTTTCTCACTTTCTCATTCCCTCTAACTCCTCCCAGCGGCTATACAACCGAGCGACTTCCCGCTGCGCGGTCTCCAATTCCTGCCAACAAACGGCCATCTTTTTCTGATCAGCCGCAGTTTCCGGTATATGCATTTTCGCCTCCAGCTCTTCCTGTCGGCTTTCAGCGGCAAGAATCTTCTCCTCCATCTGATTATACTCCCGTTGATTCATATAGGAGAGTTTTTTTGTTATTTTTTTCTTCCCGGATTTCCCAACGTTCGTGACTATTTTCTCTTTTTTACCGCCCTGCCGTTTTTGCCCCTTTGTTGAAAGCGCACTCAGCCATTGTTCATAATCCGCAAAAAAGGATGCCTCGCCTTTTCCATCAAAACCGAGCACCCGGTCGCATATCCGATCCAGCATAAAACGATCATGGGTGACCAGCACCAGAGCACCAGCGAATTCGTTCAAGCTCTCTTCCAATACATCCAAGGAGGGAATATCCAAATCATTGGTCGGCTCATCAAGGAGTAACACATCCGCAGGCTGGCGCATGAGCGAGGCTATCAGGATTCTGGCCTGTTCTCCCCCAGAGAGTCGAGCCACCGGCGTTTCCAGTTGATCAGCGCGAAAGAGGAAGCGTTGAGCCCAGGAAACAACATGAATAGATCTGTCCTGATAGAGGATAGAATCACCGTCCGGGGCTAAGGCTCGACGCAGGGTCTGTTTCTGATCAAGTTGTTCTCTGCGCTGATCAAAGCTGACAATACGAAGATTATCCGCCACCTTCACGGTGCCGCTGTCCGGTTTCAAGCCCTCATCATCAGCGGCCGCAGCCAAGATTTGCATGAGCGTGGATTTGCCGCAGCCGTTGCCGCCGAGCAGACCGAGCCGGGTACCGGGTGACAGGGTCAGGTCAATCCCGGAAAACAACGTGCGCTCTCCGAATCCCTTACTGATGCCGGTCACGGTGAGTAATTTTTTGGTCTTCCGATCCGTGGTGTCAAAAGAGATATCAACCTTGGTTCCCACCCGATTGCGACCCTTGACATTAGCAAGTTCGTCTTGGAGTCGGTAGGCCTCATCCTTGCGATATTTGGCCTTGGTGGCCCTGGCCTTGGGGCCTCGACTGAGCCATTCATTCTCCCGCCGAACCTTATTAGCTAGCCGCTCCTCCTGCTCCTGCTGCTGTTCCAGAAAGAGCTCTCGTTTTTCCAGAAAGGCCGAGTAATTCCCATTAACCTGCAAAGTGCCTTCAGGATAGGCGGCGGAAAGCTCAACGATTCGGTTCACCGTATTTTCTAAAAAACGACGGTCATGGCTGACCAGAAGATATCCATTTGGGCTTTCTGGCAACGAAGATTGGAGCATTTTTTCCAACCAGAGGATGCCTTCCATATCCAGATGGTTGGTGGGCTCATCCATGACTAAGATATCGGGATGGGCGACCAAGGCCCGACAGATGGCCAGCCGCTTGCGCCAGCCGCCCGAGAGCAGGTGAACCGGGCCTTCAGGATCACTAAATTCAGCGCGACTAAGCAGGGTATGCACCCGGTTGTACTGCTCAACCGGTTCAAGGTGCAGATCCTCAACCACCGCATAGAGGTTGTCGGCACAGCTTTTTTCCTCGTCAAAGATATCTTCCTGAGCCAGATAACTAACCCGGACGTGCTTCTGGCGGAACAGTTCGCCGTTATCCGCCTCAATCAGCCCGGCGAGGATTTTAAGCAGGGTGGATTTACCAGAGCCGTTGGGGCCGATCAGACCGACCCGGTCGCCCTTAGCCAGGACAAGGTTGACAGAGGTAAACAAAGACTGCGCACCGAAGGCCTTGCTGAGTCCCTTACAGGAAAGAAGATTAGACATATTCGCTGTCATCCTCGGAGGTATCCGCCTTAGGGTAGGAACCGAGCCATTCGTAATGGGCGCAGATCTGTTGGAGAATGGAGCAGCCCTCCTTGATAGCGGGATCTTCAACATGACCCACCAGGTCAAGGAAGAACAGGTATTTAAACTGCTTTCCTTTGATAGGTCTGGACTCGATCTTGGCCAAATTGATATTTTTTGCCGAAAGCACAGTCAGAGCCTCATTCAGTGCGCCGGGTCGGTCGGCCAAGCCAAGCAACAGGGAGGTCTTGTCGTTGCCGCTGGGCGTGGGTGACTGGCGGCCTATGACTAAAAAACGAGTGGTATTGCCCTGATAATCCTCAATTCCGCTGACCGCCACCTGGACATTATAGGTTTTGACGGCCAGTTCACTGGCAATGGCTCCGATATTGGGATTGTTGGCTGCCATCTGGGCCGCTCCGGCAGTGGAAAAGACTTCCAAGGTAGGAACATCGGGCATGTTTTTCCGCAACCATTCCCGACATTGAGCCAAGGGCTGGTAATGGGAGGCCACGGTCTGGATATCCTTGATATCACCGGATTGACAGATCAAATTATGGCGGATGGGCAGGCGCAGTTCACCGCAGACCTTGACCCGGTACTTCATGAATGAATCCAAGGTGGAAAAAACCGCGCCTTCAATGGAATTTTCCACAGGCACGATGCCGTATTCTACCCGACCTTTTTCCACCTCGCGAAAGACCTCGTCAATGGATTCAAGTGCCTTGTAATCAGCGGAAAAACCAAAATATTTCACCCCGGCAAGATGGGTGAAGGTGGCTTCCGGGCCGAGGAAAGCAACTTCGGTTTTTTTCTGAGCCAGTCGGCAGGCAGTTATAATTTCATTAAAAATACTCCGCAGAGTTTTTTCAGGAAACACCTCCTCATTATCGGCGAACAGACGCCCGTAGATTTCACGCTCCCGCTTGGGATCCCAAGTTGACCGTTCAGTTTTCTCTTTGAGCTGCCCGATACGTAGAGCGCAGTCAAGCCGCTCCTTAAGCAGGCTCAGGATTGTGTCATCAATTTCATCAATCCGTTGCCGCACCTGGGGAATGGTTTTCTTGTTATCCATATTATAATATTATGTATTATTGTATTCATTGTTAAAATTACATATCAGCCAGAAGACGTTCAGTAAAATATCGGACAAATCCTATATAGCGCATGGATGCCGGAGAGTATGCCTTCCCGCTCTTGTTTCATATTGTTTTATGATTCAGGTTCAATCTTTAAATTCAGATTTAACGGAATAAAGAGTATACCAAAAAATAAGAAAAGGAGAACATGTTTATCTTGACATTATGTCCTTTGATATCCCTTACGGTGATTTTCACGCCTCCGTATCTGTTCGCGTGTTGTTTCCCTACGTTTTCCGGCAGGGAGCTACGAGTTATACGAAAAGAACAAAAACTTTAACTTCAGTGGTTTTTTTTGAGTAAAAAATACCCGTCCGCAATATGGACAGGAGCAATATTTTTCTATTTCAGTAATTAATATCAAGAGAGAATAAAAAGCGTTCCTTGTAATAGTCCGGTGCCGTACAGATTTAATTTGTTACGAATCGCAACTTTATTTTTGTTACGAGAGTTAATGGCATGTTATTTGCAAATTAGAAGATCCGGGCTTCAAAAAAAGTCCAAAGTCCAACAGGGACAACAGGTTCAAAAAAAAGCGTCAGGGGAAAAATATACTCGTTTATGCATATACAGCACGTTGAAAGAATACCTTTTATCAGGATATTGACAGTATTGTTTTTGAGCTGGACGCTGTTACTTGTTCTTTTGTTATCGTGGAATAAACGACATATGAAAAAAACGACGATATTGCTGGCTGAAAATAACGCCAGGATGTTTTGGGAAAAAGATACTCTCTACCGCGCATGGACTGTGTTTCACGGCGGAGTCTACGCGCCTGTTTCAAAGGAGACCCAACCGAATCCCTATCTTGAGATAGAAAACCGTGATGTGACGATCTCTGGGCAGAAATACACCTTTGTCAATCCGGCATACATGTTCAGGAAGATCAATGAGGTGAAGCAGGGGGGTATAAGAATAGAGGGCCGTTTGACAAGTCTTGAGCCAAAACGACCCGATAATAAACCGACAGAGTGGGAGAAAAAGGCACTCCGCTCTTTTGAGCAGGGAAAAGAGGAGTATATTAATTTTGTTGAGATTGACGGAGAATCCTTTGTCCGCTTCATGCGGCCTGTTAAAACGAAAGAAATCTGTTTGCGCTGTCATGCGGGAGAAAAAGTCGGCGCAATCAGAGGCGGGGTAAGTATTACCGTGCCTTTGGAAGAACATTTAGCGCAGTATAGGGATAATGTAAATAAGATACAGAAGGCTTTTTTTGCGATTTGGTTGGTCGGAATTGCAATTATATTTATAATGTACTGGATTGTCAGGAAGATGATCAGCGCACTCATCCGCAGTGAGCAACAAAAAACAGCCATTCTTGACACCTTGGACAGGGTCGGAGTCGGTTTATATATTATTGACAGGACGTTTTGTGTTCGTTATGCGAACAGCACCATGACTAAACGATTCGGCTGCAAGGTGAATGATATATGTTACAAAGCCGTCTATGGACGAGATAAACCCTGTTCTCTTTGTCATCTTGAACGGGTTGTTGAGCATGATGAGACGATTCGCTATGAATTGAACTATGAGGAGCGAGTGTTTGACGTTGTCGCCACTCCCATTACCACCCAAGACGGAACTCCCGCTAAAATGGAAATCAGGCTTGAGGTGACGGATCAGAAGCGGATGGAAAGAGAACAGCGCAAGGCCATAAAACTCCTGAAAGCCAAGGAGGTGGCGGAGTCGGCGACGCTGGCCAAATCTATTTTTTTAGCAAACATGAGCCATGAAATACGCACACCGATGAACACGATCATCGGCATGTCACGGCTCGCTCTTGAGACGAACTTGTCCCCGGAACAGCATAATTTTATTTCCAAAGTGAACATCGCTTCCTGTTCCCTACTCGGTATTATCAACGATATTCTTGATTTTTCAAGAATTGAAGCGGGGAGGATGCAACTGGAAACGGTTGATTTCCGTTTACAGGAAGTGCTTGATCATCTCTCTGATATTATACGGCTCAAGGCTGAGGGAAAGGGGCTGAGGCTGAATATCGAGAGCGCGGAGGGGGTGCCGGAGGTGCTGCGGGGAGATCCGTTGCGTCTTGGACAGATTTTGATCAATCTCGGTAACAACGCTGTAAAATTCACCGAGGATGGATATATCGATATCGGGGTTGCCTTGTTAACCCAGCCGGAGGAAATACAGATGGGAAAAGTGAGCCTTCATTTTTTCGTCTCGGATACAGGTATCGGTATAAATACTGAGCAACAGAGCAGGCTTTTCCGATCCTTCAGTCAGGCGGACAGCTCCGGCGCCCGGAAATATGGCGGCAGCGGTTTAGGATTAGTTATCAGTAAAAAATTAGTTGCTATGATGGGCGGTGAAATTCAGCTGGAAAGTGAACCGGATCAAGGTTCTCGCTTCCATTTCACCCTGACGCTGAACAGAGGTGAGAATGACCGATTGCTACAGAAAAAAACGGGAACAAAGGAGGAACATTTCGGAGGAATATCCCGACTGGAGGGCAAGAAAATTCTGCTGGCGGAGGATAACGAGTTTAATTCGGAATTGGCGACCATTCTGCTCAAGCGAAAAAAACTTATTGTTTTTCATGCTGAAAACGGCAAAGAAGCTGTGAACTTCCTGCAAACGAAAAAAGTTGACGGCGTGCTGATGGATATTCAGATGCCGATTATGGATGGCTACGCCGCCTGCGGCGCAATTCGTCAACAGGCAAAGTTCAGGAATCTCCCTGTTATCGCGATGACGGCGAACGTGATGCAGGGTGATGTAGAAAAAAGCAGAGCCGCAGGCATGAATGACCATCTCGGCAAGCCGCTGGATGAAAAGGAAGTTTTCCGCACCTTATTGAAGTGGCTCGCGCCTGAGGGTGAAACAGGTCTCAATCCTGACAGCGCAGAAAGGCGACCTGGATAATAAGAGGGGAGCTGAAACGGACTCCGGCATTGCCCCATTCATCATAGCCCATGCTGATCCACTCTCCTTGCTCGACCCATTCATCATAGGCGAATTTCCAACCGCTCCACTGATCCCGGCATTTATAGGGTTGAACAGGGCCGTAATAGGAAAATGCGGGGCCATTATTCTCTTTCGCCTGACGGGTTTCTCCGATGAGTAACATGTCCGCTTCAGAGGACATGGCCTCTTTTTCCGTAACTTGAGCGACAGCTTGACCGCTGAAGCCCTCCGGTATCTGAACAAGAAGATGGGCGAACACCACGCAGCTCACCGGCACTTGCTTCGCCTGAAAGGTCGGAATGACCTTGCTGGTGGCTGGATATGTAACGCCGCTGTGGCGGTTTGTTTTTCCCCAGATGTTCAGATTGTTTTTTAAAGCGGTCACGTCGCCCCAGAGGGCTTTGCTGTTCTTAGAAATGAGAATTTAATAACTACTCCATTTGTCTAACCGGGCAACACACGGTGACCGT
>CBDTVG010000059.1:0-9210 GCA_965363745.1 uncultured Candidatus Electrothrix sp.
AAATTTTATGTTTGAAACGCTTGAGATTGACCCCTTATCTAGTGGATAGCATCCAAATGTTTTACATAAGTAGTTGATTAAATTTAGATATAAAAGACTAGGCTCCTTGGTTGAAAAATACAGGCGAGGGTGGATGGACAACTATGTCTGGAATTCACAAAAACAAGGGTAAATCAAGGCGCTTTTTCTATCCATAGATAAATTGTTCAGTGGCAATAATTGAAGAGCAATTCATCCACTAAAAAAGGCTCATTCGGCTATTTCTTTACGGTGTTCTGGGTGTCCGGGAATTGCTGCAAGAACATCCTTGGCACCTCTTGAACAAACACCTCTGCACTGCCTGATAAGATCCGCTCATATTGAATAACAAATAACAGCCCCGAAACCCGTGAATACATCTCTTTTTTCACCCCATACCAACGGCATCACTAAAACCTGCTTGCATCTGCTGTCCAGATAATGGTAAACAATGCCTGAACAGAATTTTACCACTATGGAATGAGAATTTAATAACTGCTCTATTTGTCTAACCGGGCAACACACGGTGACCGTGTCGCCTGTACGAAATATGGCAGTTATTTAATTTCTGTTCCTATATCACAGATGACTGCACCACAGTTTTCTGTTCCTTTATATTGCAGTATATTTACCCTAACTGGGAGAAAAACTCATGGCTGTTGTTGCCCCGTTTCGAGGAGTGCGTTACAACTCCGAAAAAATCCAACGACTGGAAGATGTCGTCACCCCCCCGTATGATGTTATTTCCAGCGAGGACGGGAAAAACCTGCTGCGAAAAAACCCCTATTCCATGATTAACCTGGATCTGCGCAACACCTCGCAGGATACAACAGAGGATGACGGACGCTACACCCAGGCCCGTGACCGCTTTCAGGCGTGGCAGGATGAAGATGTGCTCATTCGTGATCAGCAACCGGCCATGTATCTGTACTATATCGACTACAACCACCCAAGCGGCAAACGCCTGACCCGCAAAGGGGTTGTCAGCTTAGTGGGACTGGCTGAATTTTCCGAGGGTATTGTCCGACCCCATGAAAAAACCTTTGCCGGGGTGATCAGCGACCGGGTGAAGTTGATGGAGACCTGCAAAGCCCAGTTCAGCCAGATTTTCTCCATCTATTCCGATAAGGAACAGGCGGTGATCAGCGATTTGGAAAAGGTGCGGGAGCCGGAACCGATGTTCCAAGTCGAGGATCACAATACCAATACCCACACGCTCTGGCGGGTGACCGATGAAGAGGCGTTGCGCCGTGTTCAGCATTTTTTCAAGGAAAAATCCGTCTATATCGCAGACGGGCACCACCGCTACACCACCGCTCTTGAGTGCCGCAGGCGGGCCTTGGCCCGCAATCCTGAGCTGCCAGCGGAGCATCCCAGCAATTATATTATGATGTATCTCTGCGCCTGTGAAGATCCAGGCCTCTCTGTTCTGCCGACCCACCGGCTGGTCAGATGGCCGGGAGCCATAAATACGGATCAGCTAACCGAGAAAATGGGCTCCGGTTTAGAGGTCTCGGAAGTCATTCAGGGGAGCAGGGAGACCTTGATCGCTGAGGTGCAGAACAGGATGAATGAAGCGGAAAGCGCCAGCGGCAGGCCAGCCTTCGGGGTCTATCACGCCGGAGAAGACCGGGCCTTTCTTTTGCGCATGCAGGATGGAACCATCAAGCAAGCACCTTCTCTCGCCGACAAGCCGGAAGTCTTACAGGAGCTTGATGTGGTTGTCCTTTCCGACCTGCTCATCCAGGATTACTTGGGTCTGAGCCATGCGCAATGCGTTCAGGAAAAACTGGTCAGCTACCTGAGCGACTCTAATGAGGCCCTTGATGCGGCGGTCAAAGAGAGCGTGTTGCGGGAGTCGCACACACCCCTGCTCTTTCTCCTGAATCCGACCCGGGTTGAACAGGTGTTAAAGGTGGCTGACAGCGACAATATCATGCCGCATAAATCCACCTATTTCTATCCTAAAATCATGACGGGCCTGCTGCTGAACAAGCTGGATGATCAGGAACGGATTCATCCCTTGCCGTGACCTTGCCTAACCCTTCATAGCCGATGATCCTCACAGAAGACACCCTGTTCAATGGCCGTCTTATCTGTCATCAGCACAGGGACGGCTATCGTTTTTCCTTGGATGCGGTGTTGCTCGCCCATTTTTGCCGCCCGGGCGGGCGGGGGCGGGTGCTGGATCTTGGGTGCGGTTGCGGGGTCATCGGCCTTATCCTCTGTTGTCGGCATTCTGACCTCCACCTCACAGGTCTAGAATTGCAACCGGCCTTGGCCGAACTGGCCCAGAATAACGCCCGTGCCAATGACTTTCAGGATCGTTTCAGCGTGGAACAGGGCGATCTGCGCAAAATCAAAAAAACTATGCGGGCGGAATCCTATGACGCTGTGGTCAGCAATCCCCCTTACCACCGAACCGGTAGCGGTCGACTCAGTCAGGAGGATGAATGCGCCCTTGCCCGGCATGAACTCACCGCCGACCCGGATTCAGTGATTGCGGCGGCGGCGTTCGCTGTCAAAAATCGCGGGATAGTAGCCTGTATTTACCCGGCGGAACGCCTTGCCACAATCATTGCCGCCATGATGCAGAAACGACTCACTCCCAAACGGCTGCGTCCGGTGTACAGTTACCCTGAAGACGACCGGGCGAAATTGGTACTCATTGAAGCGATGAAAAACGGCGGTGAAGGACTGCATCTGCTGCCTCCGCTTTATATCTATCAGCACCGCAACGGGTCCTATTCTCCAGAGGTTGAAAGGATGTATGCTGAATAAATGCATTATGTATGCATTTCCGCCTTACACGCCGAATTATAGTTTACTTTTGCGTCAATTCTTGATCCAATTAAACGCAAAGGGGTTGCCTGCGGCGGGCGGCTTCCCCGACCTGACCAACCAAGAGAAAAGGGAAAATGAAAAAATCAAACAAGTTACTCTTAACAGGATTTTTTATCCTGTCAGTGTACGGTGTACAGACAGTGCATGCTCAATCACCCCGTGATTGGGCGTTCAGCGGCTATATCGGTGTTGCAGATTATGATACTGAGACGAAACCCGATCCCTTCCAGCGGATAACCCATGAAATAAAATCTGACACTGCCTACAAAGCCGGTTTCATGGCCAGTAAGTATGTCAACGAATTCTCTTTTGACTTCGGCATAGAGTTTATTCAGGAAGTGGATACGCATGCTGACGAAAAGCTAATTGGAGTTCACAATCATACTCCCGTTTTCTTAGGGATAAATTACCACTACTATACCAATCTCATTGACCCGTTTATCGGTGTGGGCGTAGGGTATTCCTTCAACGATAGCTCAGTGAGTGACTTTATTGCCGCACAGGGGATGAACATGGAAGTGGACGACAGTACATTCTATTTCTTAACAGCCGGGTTTGATTATTTATTACCTTACAACTATTCACTCTTTTTAGCGGGCAAATATACCGTCGCCGATATAGAGGGCAAGGGTACCATACAAACACTGCGGGGTACGACGCAGCTTGAAGACGAGGGAACGCTTGATCGTTACGAAGTAAACGTGGGTATGCGATACTTCTTTTAGAGATTTAACAAGAAATACCTTACCTCTGATGCCGTGCCCCGCATCTTTTGCATGCGGGTGCCGTAAGGGCGAACCTGTGTGTTCGCCCTGTTATGCTACAATCCCGCACAGAACATTCTCGACCCTGAAAAAACAAAGAGAAAATCTAATGCCCCCCTACCTTGAATTCCTGCCCAACGCCCTGCACAACGATGTCCGCAGCCTGCATCAGGAGAAACAGATCTGGATCAACCAACCCAAAAAGGGCTTTCTCCGTTACCGGGAACCGATGCAAGCCGTGAGCCATCTCCAAGCCTCAGAGCTTGATCTGAACGGGGATATTGTTCGTATCGGCAGGAAAGCGGATCTCAGCCAGAGCGAACAGGAACAGGTTCTGCAACTGTTGCGTACCTTCATGCCTTGGCGCAAAGGGCCTTTTTCCGTCTTTGATATTGATATTGACGCGGAATGGCAAAGCTGGCGCAAGTGGAACCGGCTTCTTCCAGAAATGCCGGATCTCAAGAACAAGGTCGTCGCTGATATCGGCTGTAATAACGGCTATTACATGTTCCGCATGGCCGCTCATGCACCGAAGATGGTGCTGGGTTTTGAACCCTATGTACATCATTATTACACCTTTTCCGCCCTGAACGGTTTTGCCGGGCTGGACAACCTCCATATTGACCTGCTGGGAATAGAGCATCTGCCCATGTTCCCGGATTGCTTTGATTTTATTTTCTGCCTCGGCATCCTCTACCATCGCCCCTCCCCTATTGACTCCCTGCGTGACCTGCACACGGCCTTGCAACCGGACGGCTGCTTGCTGATCGAGTCGCAAGGCATCAGCGGGGATCAGCCCGTGGCCCTATTTCCAGAGAAAACCTATGCCAAGGTACCCGGCACCTGGTTTGTACCCACCGCCTCCTGTATGCATAACTGGCTATTGCGGGCCGGTTTTACGGATATACAATGCTTCTGCTCCCATCCCATGAGCAATACGGAACAACGCAAAACAGAATGGATGGTCTTTGAATCGTATCAGGATTTTATTGATGAACACAATCCCGAACTAACCACAGAGGGATACCCTGCCCCTTGGCGGATCTTTTTCAAAGCGCATAAAGCCCCCTCCCCCGCCTCCGGTTGATTCCGTTAATCCCGCCCGCGCATCAACAGGTTGACGACACCTGACCTCTGTGGTAATGACCTGTATCTTTAATTATTCATTAAACTGGCGGATCTTTCATTCTTTGAGGTGTCCCACGCAGGCTGCCTCAGGCAAACATCCCGACTTGATTACTCGCATTACTCACTGTTCCGATGCCGAATAAACAGGTTAAGATGGAAGCCGCCAAACAATATAATCTTTATTTGATTTTCCGGTTCAGCCGGTAAAAGGGAGCCTATCCATGCGAACGGATATTCTGCATATCGGTGCAGGTGAACTGACCTACGAAATTCGTAACATAGTAAATGTAGGCAACAAGTTGCAAAATCTTGGCCTAAAAGTGAACTGGGAAAATATCGGCGACCCCGTGGCCAAAGGCGAGAAAATTCCGTCCTGGATGAAAGACATTGTGGCCACCGCCGCTCAGGAGGACGCGACCTACGGATACTCACCGACCAGAGGTATGCTGGCCACCCGCCAGTTTATCGCCGAGGAGACCAACGCCCTCGGCGGAGCGCAGATCGGCCCGGATGACATCATCTTTTTTAACGGTCTCGGTGACGCTATTTCCAAAATATTCGGCTTTCTCAAGCGCACGGCTAGGGTGCTTGTCCCCACTCCGAGTTACACCACCCACTCCTCCGCCGAAGCCGCCCATGCCGGTGATCGACCTTTGACCTATATGCTTGATCCCAAGAACAACTGGTATCCAAACATGGAGGATCTTGAAAATCATATCAAGTACAATCCCGCAGTCGCCGGAATCCTGATCATCAACCCGGACAATCCTACCGGAGCAGTCTACCCTGAGCATATTCTCCGTAATATTGTGTGGCTGGCGGATAAATACGACTTGTTCATCGTCTGCGACGAAGTGTATCAGAACATGGTGTATAATGGCACAAAATCCGTTCCTCTCGCAACCCTGATCGGTGACCGGGTGCCAGCTGTCTGTATGCGTGGTATTTCCAAAGAAATGCCCTGGCCGGGCGGGCGTTGCGGCTGGATTGAGGTCTACAACGGGCATCGTGACCCCATGTTTGCAAAATACATCAACTCCATCCTTAACGCCAAGATGATGGAGGTCTGTTCCACCACCCTGCCCCAGGTTGTTTTACCCGAAGTGATGAAACATCCTGAATACCAGAACTACCTTGATGAGCGGGTGCGACGCTATGAGAGGCATTCAAATATCGCCTACGATATCCTGAAGGAGGTTGACGGCATCTTGGTCAATCGTACCAACGGAGCCTTTTACATGAGTATCGCCTTTAAGGACGATTTGCTCACGGACAAACAGACATTGCCCATTGCAAACGATGAGGTGCGGAAAACTGTGGAGGGCATGGTCAACGGGCCGGATGTTGCACAGGACAAACGCTTTGTCTATTACCTGCTCGGCTCCACAGGCGTTTGCGTGGTTCCCCTCTCCTCGTTTGCCACCAATATGCAGGGCTTCCGTATCACTCTGCTTGAGCGGGATGAAGAAGTGTTCACCCAGATCTTTCACACTATTGCCGCCTCCATCAAGCAATATCTTGCCTCTGCTTGATCCCTTTGCGCCGGGGGCGGATCTTGTGTCCGTTCCTTGGTGACCCTGATCGATGCAGGTTCTTATCCCTGCATCGTTTCTCCACTCCTCGCCTGATCCTTTTTTTATCCCACTCAGCAACTGTTTTCTTGGGTACAGCGTCGAGTATTTTGGCGACTTACGTTTGAAGAACGAAGATATGACACCTTGAAATTTTGCTTCGTGCGCCAAACGAGTCTTCAGCTCTGACGGAACTCGCAAGGTAATATGATGACATAGAGACAGAGCTGAGTATCTACTCCCAACTCCTTCATTCTCTTAAGCACAGTCAAGGGGGCCTGGCAAGAACAAAATGCGCTGTGGGTGAATACGTTCAGAGGGAACGTATGAGGCGCAATGGAATACGGGAGATAAGAAACCCCGAAATTCATTGCATTATATACGTATTGCAGTGCTGAAATTTCCTATTGACAAGGTAAGATGCGCTTTGTAAGTTGAACGACTGTTACATATTGCAATCTTTCTGTTAAATCGACAATTGACAGACAAAGCGGTATCTGCGCAAGCTCATGTTCATGTCGTTTCGATGCGCATCTTTTCCTCCCTTCGTCAAAAAAGTGAAGTGCTATGGATAGTATAGTTGGATTTCTCATCTACGCATTGATATTTCGTTTGGCAATCATTGCTGCGGGTATTGTGTGTATTATCCTTGGATACAGGCTTTTTGCGGACGGCATTAAACGCAGAGAAGAGACCAACGTCAACGCTCAGGCAGGCCCGGTCAAGCTCACACTTGATAATGCCGGACCAGGTAGTATTTTTGCATGTTTTGGTGCAGTTATTATCGTAGTCATGCTTTCTCATGGTAACCCAGAACTCGTTCTGGAGGATATACAGGTTCTTATGAAGGGATCACAGCAAGACAGCTCTCCAACCGAGATGCGAATTGGAGGGATGACTCTTAAAGGCGGGAACGATAATAAACCTAGTGAAACACTACAGAGATTTAATCAGGCATTTGATGAGGCCGTGCAGCAACAACAGGACGGAGATATAGAGGCAGCCGTAAAGACTTATAACAAGGCTCTATCGGAATCCGAGGTGCCCTTGGGCAAGGCGGTTGCCGCGCTCAACCAGTTGGCTTGGATATACAGGGAGCAGCATCGAATTGATGAGGCACTAGCATTGGTGCGTGTAGCCACGACGGTTAAAAAGAACATCCCTGAGTATTTCGACACTTTGGCGTGGATTCTGCTGGATCGGGGAGAGCATAAGGCAGCGGAGCAGGCAGCAGAAACTGCTGTTGACCTTGATCCTGCCAGTAAAGATTACCAGAAAACTCTGCAACAAGTACGTGCGTTTCGAGACGTCGGACAGTAAGATAAGGCTGGTTTTAATCGTGAATCGCTGCATTATTACGGTGCTGTTGCTGCTCATTGGTGCCCCCGTCTGGGCGGTCAACCCCGCCCGCTACTTTGGTAAAAGTTATGCAGTTGTGATAGGCATCCGCAACTATCAGAATGCGAATCATTGGAAAGAGCTGAAGTATGCCGAGAAAGACGCAGAAGCTATGGCTGAACTTCTTAGGAAGCAGGGATTTGAAGTGCAGCTCTTTATCGGTCGAGAAGCGACGAAAAACAATATTGTCGCCTACCTGGAAGATGATTTGGCAACGCAATTAACTATGGATGATCGCATCGTCTTTTATTTCTCTGGACATGGAGGAACCCGATTGTTGGTCGGTGGTCGTGATCGAGGCTACATTATCCCTTATGATGGCAGCAGCATAGATCGCTCGTCAACTTGGATTAGTATGGAAAAGCTTCAAGAGCTTGCCAACAAACTCGGCAACGCCCGTCATCAGTTATTTATCTTTGATTCTTGTTTTGGAGGACTGTTTGCGACCAAGGGACCTCTGAATTCAATGCCAGAGGATACCCCCAATTACATTGCCGAGGTAGCGAGCCATCGCGCACGGCAATACCTGACAGCTGGCGGTGCCAAAGAGCGAACCCCGGCAGACAGTCAATTGTATGGATACAGAGAGCATAGTCATTACACGGCCTATCTCCTTAAAGGGCTTGAAGGTGCTGCGGATACCTATCGCGATGGGGTCATAACAGCGAGCGAACTTGATGCCTATCTTGGGCCAGCGGCTAAGAGCAACTACAACACGCCCTGTGGAGGCAATTTTGCTGGTCACGAGCAGGGAAACTTTGTTTTTAGCTCTCTAGAGCCCGCAGTAGAAAAAAGAGACGCTACGTTTATGTCCAAAACGAAAGGAAATCAGTTAAGTAACAGCGAAAGTATGCATAATAAGGCTCTTGTTGATAGGGCTTTTCGTTTAAGATTAAGAGGCGCAGACGAATTAACGCCCTATGACGAGGCGGACTCTCGCTTGGCATTCGAAAGCACAACAGTACTCACAGAGGATAAAAAACGACCGTTAGATACAGTCGAGCTGGACTCTCCCAACGTTCAGGTCAAATTTTTGTCTAACGGAAACATGTACAGGTCAGGTACCGCATTCGCTCCGCCGAAAACGATCGATTGTTCCAAACTTACTCTCAAGCCTTACGCATTCACGGATGCTATCGAAGCCGGAGCCTCCATAGTGAGGATTAATGCGCCGCGTCAAACCATGCAAATTGTGGTGATGGAAGATGTCAAAAAACGAACGAAACTTGTCAAGATTAAACCTGTTTACGGAGGTGTGCTTGCGTTGTGTAATATCTCTGGTCGTGCTACAGGCCCAGATTCTCGAAGCTACCGTATTCGCGGCCTTGACGACTATTTTATCAAAGGGCGAGACGGGTTGATTTCCGTCGTTGGAGCACTGTTGGAATACGGGAGGGAACCATCTGATCAGGTTAATTCCGATGACTACTCCTGGATGCTCTGGCTGACGGATCGAAAAACAACATTCACCAACTATAAGGCGGAGA
>CBDTVG010000060.1:0-8981 GCA_965363745.1 uncultured Candidatus Electrothrix sp.
GAGGTCAAAAATATCTGCTGCTTCTGGGATATCACCGCCTTGAAAGGAGCTGAAAACGCCCTTTCCGACAGCAACCGACAGCTCAAGGAAAAAATTGCGATCAATGATCGCCTGCAATCGGAGAGGTTGCGATTAGAAAAGGAACTTCATCAGGCGCAGCGGATGGAGGCCATCGGTTTAATGGCCGGTGGAGTGGCCCACGATCTCAATAATATCCTATCGTCCATCATCGGGTACCCCACGCTCATGAAGTACGATCTCCAAGAGGACAGTCCCCTGCTTGAATCTGTACATGCCATTGAAGAGGCGGGTAGACGTGCCGCCGCAGTCGTTGACGACCTTTTGACCGTGGCGCGTGGCGTGGCCATTGTCAAGGAGACCGCCGACCTTAACATCCTTATTGACGAATACTTCAAATCACCGGAAAGGAAACAGCTGCACAGTTTGTATCCCAAGGTGAAAATATCCACCGACTTCTGTCCTCAACCCCTGCATATCAGCTGTTCACCGATCCATATCAAAAAATGCATCATGAATTTGGTGACCAACGCTGCCGAGGCAATCAAGGATGACGGGGCTGTCATAGTCAGTACCTCCATAGAGTTTCTGGAGGCCTCAAACGATCCTCGAAATAAATTGTCGACGGGAGAGTATGCTGTGTTGCGGGTACAGGATAATGGTACTGGAATTCCCAAAAAGGATAGAGAGCGGATATTCGAACCTTTTTATACAAAAAAAAAGATGGGTCGAAGCGGCACCGGTTTGGGTTTGGCCGTGGTCTGGAATTCTGTTTTGGATCATAACGGTGCGGTTACAGCGAACAGTGAAGATGCCGGAGGCAGTACCTTTATCCTGCATTTTCCGCTGGTGGACGAAGAAATTGCTGCAACTCCAGATTCCGAGCCCAATCTTGAGGAGTTGAGAGGAACCGGCGTAATCATGGTGCTGGATGATGAAGCGGAACAGCGTAATCTCGCCCACAGAATGCTGAAAATTTTGGGATACGAAACTGTGCTGGTTGCCACGGGAGAGGAGGCCTTGCGGCAATTGCAAAAAAAATCTGTGGATTTGGTGTTCTTGGATATGATCTTGCATTCTGGCATGAGCGGTAGTCAAGCCTATGAAAAAATTAGCAAACTCTATCCGGGTCAAAAGGCGGTGATCGTCAGCGGCTTTTCAGCCGACGCTGAGGTAAAAAAGACACAGGCGTTAGGAGCTGGTGCTTTTGTAAAAAAACCTTACAGTATAAAACAACTGGCCATAGCAGTCCGCAATGAATTAGACGCTGAATAAATCAGGGTGACGGAACCGCCGCATTAGGCACAGGTTCGCACACCCTGCTGACTTTATCTTCCCTCCGCAATAGTACGGATAATATCCGACTTGCCGATCACGCCCACCAGCTCTTTTTCATCAAGCACCGGAAGTGTGTGGATATTCTTCTCAGCCATCAAAGTGGCGACCTCGTCAAGTGGGGTCGCCTTCTGCACCGTGATGACCTCCTTCGCATAAATATCCCCCACAGTCACTCCAGCCATTTTTTTCATTTCTTTTTCCATTTTATCGGGACTTTCCAAAAAGAAAAAAGCGTCTAAAATGGCCACAGCCGTGGGGATATGCACCTTTTTGTTCTGAAAGATAAGGTCGCTCTCCGTCACCACTCCCATCAGCCCGCCCGCCCCGTCAATTACCGGTGCGCCGCTGATCTTGTTTGCAGAAAATATCTTCGCCAGTTCACGGACCAGTGTATCTGTGCTGACAGCGATAACGTTTTCCGTCATCAGGTCTTTTGCTTGTAACATTTATTCCACCTTCTTGTATGCTTTTATTATTTCAAAATTATTCATCACTTTGACACTCGCAACGCTCTTGCAAAGAGTTGCTGACCCGCATGACGGCTGCGGGCAGGGCGGCCGCCACTTCCGATGCCGTGAACCCGTAGGCGCGTTCCTCCGCCAGCAGATCCGCCGCCAGTCCGTGCAGGTAAACCCCGATCCCGGCGGCATCCCATGATCTGTAGCCCTGAACAAGAAGACCGCCGACAAGACCGGCCAGCACATCCCCCATACCGCCGGTGGCCATGCCGTGATTGCCGCTGCTATTGATCGCCCATTCGCCGTTGCTGGAACAAAGCACTGTTCCGGCCCCTTTCAGGACGGTTATTATTTCATAATCATTCTTCAACTCATTCTTTGTCAGCCAGGCCGCTGTCTGGAGTCGATCCGCCTGAATCTCAGCAACATTTTTTCCGGTCATTCTGGACATTTCTCCGGGATGGGGCGTAAGAATACGCACACCCCCGCTTTCCGTGAGGCAGGTCGGTTCCTCGGCTAGCAGATTGAGCGCATCCGCATCAAACACCACAGGCAAATTCAGCTCTTTGTACAAACGGCGCACCAGCAGGCCGGTGTCAGAATCTGTGCCTATTCCCGGACCGATGACCAGCGCATCTTTGCCAACGAGAAGTTCCAGTAGCGGCTCATAATCCGCCACAGAAAAAAATGTGTCAGAATTAGGCAGAGAAACGGTCATGGCCTCAGGCAGACTGATTTCGAAAATCGAATGTAGCGCAACGGGAGCGGCCAGCGTCACCAAACCGCAACCGCTACGCAGAGCCGCTTTACCGGCGAGTATGGCGGCTCCTGTCTTTCCTTCAGAACCGGCAAGAATCAGCAGGTGACCGAAGGTTCCCTTGTGGGTTGCCGCATAGCGGGGAAGCAGTAAACCGGCTGTACTCTCTTCATTAAGCACCTTGCCCTGTAAAGATGCCTGTTCCACAACATGTTCTGGAATAGAGATGTCAACCACAACGAGTCTGCCGACACTGGGACCTCCGTGGAGATAATGCCCCGGTTTGGCGAGACCGTAGGTCACGGTCAGATCCGCTTTGACTGCGCAACCAAGCGGGGTGCCTGTTTGGGCAGACAGGCCGGAAGGAATGTCCACAGAGACAATGGGCCATTGATGATTGCGGGCCAAAGTGTTCATAAAGCGGATAACCACGGCGAAACGTCCTTCTACTTTTCTGGTCAGACCGGTTCCAAACAATGCGTCGACCAAACTATGAACGGGGCGGGTGAAGTGAAGTTGTTGTATCTGCTCTTTAAGCCGCTGGATATCATTTTCCAACCGAACAGTACAGCAGGCAAAGCGAAGTTTTTCGCAAATCGCCGCATTACCCGCCGCATCTCCACTCAACTCTTCAGGATGGATCAAGAAAATAAGAAAAGGACACCCGCCCCGCTGCCGAACATGACGGGCGATAACCAGCCCGTCCCCCCCGTTATTTCCAGGGCCGATAAAAATACAGACGGTTTTTTGAGCAAATGTGCCGTACTCCTGTTCCATCTGATCAACAGTTCCCTTACCAGCGTTTTCCATCAGCACGATACCGGGGATGCCGATTTCCTCAATTGCGGTTTGATCCAAGGCGCGCATCTGACTCGGTGTGGCAAGTTTCATGGTTCCGGTGTGATCTCTCATTGTATTTATTTATTTTCAATGATGATTGAACAGGATGATTTGACCGGATGGCCGTCTTTCCATTCACTCTTTATCACTGTACCGTCGAGAAAAGAAAGAGCACCTTGTCCGTTAAATTTACCGTCTTTAAATTCACCGGTGTATTTACTGCCGTCAGCATAGGTCATTACTCCGTATCCATTGTGTCGACTGGCTTTGAATTCACCTGTATAGGAGTCTCCGTTCGGCAGATTGACCGTTCCCTGACCGCTGAATTTACCATCCCGCCATTCTCCTGTAAAGGTGTCGCCGTTAGCAAAACTGGCTGTAATCTGTTTGCCGTTTTTCCATTGACAATCCATTGTCCTGCCGTCGGGCAGGGTTACAATTCCTTTGCCATGGGGCAGATCATTTTTAAACAGGCCCGTCTGCTTTCTGCCATCAGGATAAAGAACAGTTCCCCTGCCGTTCCTTTTACCTTTTTTCCATTCTCCGCTGTACGTGCGACCATCAGAGTATATTATCACGCCCTGCCCGTTCGTGCAGTTGTTAACGCATCCCTTGCCGCCCGCAAATGAAAATCCTCCAAATAACATCAAAAAAATCAATCCACAAACAATCAATGCGCTCGTTGACGTATCTTGACTTGACATATATAAGCACCATTTGCACGTCTTTCTTTTCGGTGATTCACCGCCGGTAAATTAAAATATTCTTCATTAAATTCAGGTTATCATAAATTATTGAACAATTACAAGAAAGTTATTACCGAGCGGCTTTTCAGGAAAAATGCGTCTGATGGAAGCGAAAGGGAAAACAGGAAAGGCGGCGAAACCCTTGATCAGGCTATGCCGGTATATTTTTTGCGGACAAAAAAAGAGGGCGGTCACCCGCCCCCGCCCATGCGATGTGCGGCAAGGCAACCGCGCTCAAATTTTTTTAGAATGCCCGCCGATATCGCCTCCGGTCTGTTTCAACGTCGCCATAGCGGTCGCCACCATGCCCGACACGTCGCTCAGATTACCGGGAATAATCATGGTGTTGTTTTCCTTGGCCAGTTTTCCAAAGGCATCAAGATATTGTTTCGCTACCTCAAGATTGGCGGCTTCGTGTCCACCCGGTGCCACCAACGCCTCACCGACTTTACGAATACCGGAGGCGGTGGCTCCGGCGACCTTGAGGATCTCCTGCGCCCGCCCGTCGGCCTCATTGATTCGTTTCATTTTTTCACCCTCAGACCGGGCGATGGCCTCGGATCGTTCACCTTCGGCTCGATTGATCATAGACTGTTTATCACCTTCAGAACGGGCGATCTCCGCTCTTTTCTCACGCTCAGCCCGCATCTGCTTTTCCATAGCTTCCAGCACCGAGTGCGGCGGCTTGACATCGTTTATTTCGTAACGCAACACCTTGATTCCCCAGTTCTGAGCGGCATCATCAACAGCTTCAACCACTTGTTTATTCAAGCTGTCTCTGGCCTCAAAGGTTCTGTCCAGGGTGATTTTGCCGATAGCGGAACGAAGCGAGGTCTGCGCCAGCTGGGAGGCCGCATAGTGATAGTTGTCAATACCATAGGCTGATTTTTCGGCATTCTCCACCTGTATGTACATTATACCGTCCACCTCAAGGGTTACATTATCCTTTGTGATACAGGATTGACCGCCGATATCAATGGATTCCTCTTTCAGGCTCCGTTTATAGGCTACCTTTTCAAGAAAGGGTACCAGAATATGAAATCCGGCCTCAAGCGTAGTCTTGTATTTTCCTAAACGCTCAACAACGTATTCATTGCGCTGGGGCACAATAATTGCGGTTTTCATCAGGATAACAACAATAAGAACAACTAGAAAAACAACACCGATCAGCATTTTACTCCTCCTTTCCGGCTTTCAAGGCACGGACTTGAATAATAAGGTCTTTCTTCTCAACAATCTCGACAACAGTCCCTTCGACAATGGCCTCATCAGCGGTTGCCCGCCAAAAAGAGCCGCCGTATTGAACCCGACCATAGGCTGGGGGAACAACAGCCTCAATCACCACACCGGTGGTCGGGGCGGAGTCCATATTTACTGCATCATATTTATCGCTGGAATCACCAAGAAAGACGGAACGAAGCCATGATCTCAGCAGAATCAGACTCAGCAGGGAACCGACCAAAAAAATGATCATCTGGACAGTCAAATCCATCTCAATCACAGCCAAAATCAAGGCTGTACACCAAGCCCCTATACCAAGAAAAAAGAGGACAAAGCCGGGAAGAGCCAGTTCTGTGAAAAAAAAGGCGATACCTAACAGAAACCATACCAAGACAGGTGAAATATCCATTTCACTCCTTGTCAAAAGGTTGATAAGGATTAATAAATAATTAATATATAATATTTTAACCGGAAAAGCAAACGAAGAAACAGCGGGCTGAAATATCTATCAGGTTGACGGGCGTGAAACCGTGTTGTATGTTTTCAGCATCGAATATGTTTGTGTTTATTTGTTGTTGCAACACCGACCTTCCAAAAATGCCTTGCCGCCTAATCCGCCTTAAAGTCCGGCGGTTTTTTTATCATGACACAAGAACCTGCTCAATCAAATCCGGTACCTCTGCTTTCTGTGATCATACCCTGCTTTAATGAAGTGGATAATGTCGAGGAGCTGACCCGTCGTCTTGCTCAAGCCCTTGAGGGAATCCCCTGGGAGGTGATCTTTGTGGATGATGACTCGCCGGATAAAACAAGTCAATGTATCGACCGGATGGCCTTTAAAGACTCGCGGATTCGTCTTATTCATCGTATTGGCCGCCGTGGCCTTTCCTCGGCCTGCGTGGAGGGAATGCTTTCCTCCACAGCTCCTTATCTCGCTGTGATGGATGCCGATTTGCAACACGACGAGACCCTTTTGCCTCAAATGCTCGACGTTCTGCGCAGTAAACAGCTTGATATCGTGGTGGGCAGCCGTTACGTGAACGGCGGCGGGATCGGCGGCTGGGATGAAAAAAGAGCGGCCTACAGTCGTTTCGCCACCAAAATCAGCCGTTATTTTACCAAAACTGAGCTGACCGACCCTATGAGCGGATTTTTCATGATGCATCGGGATGCGCTGACACAGAGAGTGCGCAGCCTCTCAAGAGTCGGCTTCAAAATTCTGCTGGATCTCTTCGCCTCCTCTTCAACTCCCATGCGTTTTATAGAGCTTCCCTATACCTTTCAGGAACGCCGAGCCGGGAAAAGCAAACTGGACAACCGGGCTTTGCTTGAATTCGGCATGTTGCTGTTAGATAAATGGATCGGCCGCCTAATACCCGTGCGTTTTGTCGCCTTCACCCTTGTGGGAGGGATCGGGGTGCTTGTTCACCTACTGGTTCTGCTCTTTATTTTCCGCATAACAGGCGCACCTTTCATCTATGGACAGGCGGCGGCCACGCTGGTGGCGATGACCACGAATTACCTGATGAATAATTTTTTCACCTATAATGATGTGCGGCTGAAGGGCTGGAAACTTGTAAGCGGCTGGTTTTCCTTTGCGCTGATCTGCGGACTGGGAGCCGTCGCCAATGTGGGGATCGCCTCCCTGCTCTTTCAACGACAAACAAACTGGATGCTTTCCGCTTTGGCCGGGATAGGAATAAGTTCTGTCTGGAATTACACGGTCACGGCTGTTTACACTTGGGGTTCACCGCCGAGCGGAACAAAATAGGCTGAACAAATAAGCTGGACGAATTTGCGGACAAGGGATCATACGTGAGAATAAATACATGACAGAACATATACAGAAACCGGTCGCCCTGACCATGGGCTGTCCTGTAGGAGTGGGGCCGGAAATCATACTTCGCCTCTTTGAGGAGCTGAAGGAACTTCAGAACGAGACGGCCTATCCTCCCGTGGTGCTCGGAGATCTCGGCGTGCTGTCCCGCACAGCCGACCTCCTTCAGGTTCAGGTGAAACCGGTTCCTTGGCAACTCGGCCAGGAGATCAATCTAGGCACTGTGCCGGTACTGGAACTGTCTCAGCTCTCCCCTGATGAGCTGCGCTGGGGACAGCCCAACCGGGAAACCTCGCTCGCCATGGCCGACTACATCCGTAGAGCTGTTCAAGGAACACTTGCGGGCGAATTCTCCGCCATGACCACCTGTCCCATCTCCAAGAAAGCATTGAACAACGCTGGGATTCATTACCCCGGTCATACGGAAATGCTGGCGGAACTGACCGGTTCCGCCGACTACCGCATGATGATGGCCGGTACACGGCTGCGGGTTGTGCTGGTCACTATCCACGAACCCTTGGCCAAAATCAGTGCAATGCTAACGGTCGAGGAAATCCAGGATTGTATCCGCATGACCTCTGATGCCCTGCGCAAAGATTTTGCTATCAGCAATCCAAGGATCGCAGTGGCCGGATTCAATCCCCACAGCGGCGAGCAGGGCATGTTCGGCAGAGAAGAAATCGAAATCATTGAACCGGCTCTCGCCCAATACACCGAACATGAGGGAGAGGGAACGGGAACGGAGGCGACAATAAGCGGCCCCTGGCCCCCGGACACAGTTTTCTACAAGGCCGCCCAGGGAGAATTTGACGCTGTGGTCTGCATGTATCATGACCAGGGCCTGATTCCCTTTAAGCTCCTCCATTTTCAGGACGGGGTCAATGTAACCCTGGGCCTGCCCATTGTCCGCACTTCGGTGGATCATGGCACGGCCTATGATATCGCCGGTCAAGGCAAGGCAGACCATGCCAGCCTGCGGGCGGCTTGGCAGATGGCGACGGAAATCGCCAATAACAGAGCTGGCAGAGCTGACAGAGCAGGTTGGAAAGTATGAAAAAAGGCCTACTGATCGCCTTTGAAGGCATTGATGGCACCGGAAAATCGATCCAATTACGCCTGTTGGCCGACTTCCTCCAGACTGAGGGTGTCTCGGTGGTCACCACCTATGAACCCACGGACAGCAAGTACGGTCGCCGTATCCGTGAACTATATCAAGATAGGGGCAGTTGCACCTTAGAGGAGGAACTGGCTCTCTTTATTGAGGATCGACGACTGCATGTGCGGGAGCTTATCAAGCCGGAGCTGGCCGCCGGTAATATTGTTCTGACAGATCGGTATTATTACTCAACAGCGGCCTACCAAGGAGCGGCGGGCATGGACACGACAAAAATCTTCGCCCGCAACAGCTTCGCCCCGGTGCCAGATTTGGTGCTCCTGCTGACCATGAACCCGGAAATATCCATTGCCCGCATCCAAGAGGGACGGGGCGAGGAACTTAATGATTTTGAACAGCTTGATCAGTTGCGCAAGGTGGCGGATCATTTCGCTGCTTTCAGCGATCCCTGCATCGTTCGTATTGACGCATCCCTGCCCCCGGAACAGGTACAACGACAGATTCAAAAAACTGTGACGGACAGGCTATTGTAATCCCCTTCAGCGATTTCGCTGCTCCACCCGCCTAATGCTTACTCCCCGATGATCTTGGCCAACACCCAATGGCACGACTTTAAGATTTTGTCTCCATTAACCGATTGTGCTTATTGAAA
>CBDTVG010000061.1:0-8968 GCA_965363745.1 uncultured Candidatus Electrothrix sp.
GAGAAAACTCGACGGATAGCGGAATTGGCGGAAAGAAAACGGATTGAACGGAAAAGACAGAAAGTAGCTGTGGAAGCTCGCTATATGGCGGAAGTGGCTGAACAGGCGGCTGAACAAGCGCAACTCGAAGCTGAAATGGCCAGGCAAGAATTCGCCTCTGTCTCGGAGGCTATTTCTGATATCAATTCATCTTTAACGGGCGGCGATACAGCGTTCGGCTCCAAAACCGGAGTTATCGGTGGATCAAGATCGAGTTTTTCCGGCGGTTCAGGACAACAGCGGGAAAATAAGGCTGTGATAAATAATTATACGATTTTGCTGAAAGAGAAGATAAGTGGTCATTGGCAATTGCCTGAGATTGTTAAAAGAAAGTCCAATCTCAGAACGATAGTCGCTCTTACTATCAATCGGAACGGTTCCACTCAAGATATGAATATTGAACGGAAATCCGGAGATGCCGTTTTTGATCAGTCCGTGATAAAAGCCCTGCGGAATGCGGAGCCGATGCCCGCTCTTCCAGCCCTTATACATAAAGATCAGCTAGAATTTGTCTTAAAATTCACACCGGACGGACTGACTTTTTAGATTGAGCAAAAGAGAACAAAAGTGTCTGCCTATTTCTATAAACTATAACTTTTTTATGGTGCGCAATGAATTTCTTTCAACATATGTTCCGATGCCGTGTTGTTTTTTTGATTCTTGTTTCAGCATGCGTATGTTTTTTCAGTTCTCAGGCTGTCGCCGAACGGATTCATGTTGACATAGCTAATTCAGGTGTGCGTAAACTCATTGTCGCCGTGCCTCCCTTTATCGACAGATCAGGTGACCGAAGCGATACCGTTACGGGACAGGAAATCGCTCAACTGATGATGGACGGCCTACGATTTCATGGTTTTGTTCAAGTTATTGATCCAGCTCGATTCAATGGGCGGAGAGCGGCGGACTGGCGGGCCCTTGGGGTGGATTATGTCTTCATGGGGCACTTTAATCGTACAGGTGGTCGAATAACTGTTGCCGGAAATCTTCTTGATGTCATGACCAACAATATGTTGCCCGAGAAACAATATAAAGGAACAACCAGTGAGCGGGACAATATAACCTTACGCCTTGTTGATGCGACAGTGCAGCAATTTACAGGTGAATCAGGTATATCTGCAACCTCAATCGCTTTTGTTTCCGATAATACCGGCCATAAAGAGGTATATATAGCTGATGTCTTGGGTCATCACGTTCGCCAGATCACCCATCATAATCATCTTTGTGTTTCGCCTCGTTTCACCAGCGACGGCCTTAGTCTCGCCTATTCCTCCTATCATCGGGGCAATCAGGATTTATATATTACCGAACTTAATCAGAAGAAGGAAACCCGTACCTTGTCTAGACGCAGAGGGCTGAACCTTGCGCCAGCGTTTTCACCGGACAACCGCACTGCGGTTGTTACCTTGAGTGTAAATGGTAGACCTGACTTGTATTTAATTGATACGGAAGGGAATGTTATTGATAAATTAACCAAAGAAGCGGGTATTAATGTTTCACCGTCTTTTTCGCCGGACGGACGATCCATATGTTTTGTGTCTGACCGAGGTGGCAAACCTCAAATATATATAATGAATATACAGAGTAAACAGGTTCGCCGCCTGACCTTTAAAGGAAAGGAAAATGTTGAGCCTTCATGGTCTCCCAAGGGAGATAAAATAGTGTATACCAGTCTTACTGGCAGGCAGTATCAGGTTTTTACTCTTTCGGTGGACAAAGGTGATCGAACGCAAATAACTTCAGGAAGCGGCAGTCATGAATCTCCAACATGGTCACCGGACGGCAGACAAATCGCGTTTTCTCGGAAAAGAAACGGTCAGATGGAAATAGGCGCTGTTTTCGCCAACGGTAAAGGTCTGCGCACTCTTTTCACATTAAAGGGAAATCAGTCATACCCACGTTGGTCGCCACGCCGTGACTGAAAAGCTGAACTGAACGGACAGAGAAATATAAAATAGAAATATTCTTTTTATCCAGATACAACTATGGGAAATTACAATGAAAAACATTAAAAGTATCGCCATTGCAGGGTGTTCCGTTCTCCTGCTCTGCCAGTGTGCCAGCGTGGATGAGGTGCGCAGGCTGAACTATCAACTCCGCACAGTGAACCAAAAAGTTAAGGATGTTGAATCCAGCACGACAAATAAAATGTTGAGGGAGACAGCCCAGTCCTCCAGTCAGCTAGATTCAGTGGCTGAACAAACCCGCGAGTTGCGGACCACAACTCAAGAAAATTTAGAAGCCATCAACAAGAATAGAGAGGAGGACTCTCAAAAGATTACCGATCTTCAGGCCACTTTAGAACAGCTATTGCAGGAAAATGAAAAGATACGTTCGGAAAGTAGCAACCTCCGATCTGAAAGTAAGCAGATCCGCAATGAAAGTAAGCAGATTCGCAATGAAAATGATCAAATTCGCGGTAAAAATGAACAGCTCATTCAATCCCTTGAAGGTAAAATTAATAAATTATCCAATAATTTGGAGAGGGTAAGTCGGGCCAGAGCGCAGGCCGCTAAAAAACGGGCCCAGCTAGCCGCACAACGGGCAGAACAGGCGAGAAGAAAGGCAGAACAGGCGAGAAGAAAGGCAGAACTAGCCTCCCGCGTTCAGGAGGTCAATGATACAACATTGCTGCCGACTACCAAAAAAATTCGTAAAAATTACGAGGAAGTAATTAATGAGACACCGCAAAGAAGGCTAATTAATAATGATAATCTTCGGGTTGTTAACGCCTCTGCGTCGCAAGAATATGCTCCCCAGCAACAGCAATACATTGATACAACATTGCTGCCGACCACCAAAAAAATTCGTAAAAATTACGCGAAAGTAATTAATGAAACGCCGCAAAGAAGGCGGATTAATGATAACAATCTTCGGGTTGCTAACGCCTCTGCGTCGCAAGAATATGCTCCCCAGCAACAGCAATACATTGAACCGAGAAGGCGCAAAACGCATGTTGTCAATGCGGTGCAGCAGCAGATCGTCCAGCATCCACCGAAAGTTTTGGCAAGCAGGCAGCAGGTCGCTCCGAGGACTCCTGTGGACAGGAAAAAAGAGTTGTTCAATAAGGGGGTGTCCAATTTTAAAGAAAAAAATTATAAAACCGCCTATAAAATTTTTGAGCAGTCACTCGCCGGGCATTCTGATGATGATCGGGCGGCGAAAACGCTGTACTTTATGGGGGAATGCCTGTTTAATACCGGAGAGTATGATCTGGCGATTCTTGACTATCAGAAAGTGATTTCCAATTACAGCAAAAATCCTCACAGTTCGGCGGCATTGTTACGTCAGGGTATGTCTTTTGAAAAATTGACGGATCATGAAACCGCCAAGATTATTTATACAAAATTGATCGCCGATTATCCCAACAGCCGAGAGGCTAGGGTGGCTCGTCAGCGAATGGATACCCTGTAAAGGAGTATCGGGGTGTCGATCAAAAAACGCTTGGATCAACTGCTGATAGAGCGTAAACTGGCTGCGGATATCACTGAAGCGAGAGCCTTAATCGGTGCGGGTCAGGTTCTGGTCAACACCGGAGCCGGTTGCAAGGCTGGCACTCTTGTTGCGGCGGATAGCGAAATCAGGGTGAAAAAAAAATCTGTTTTTGTTAGCCGGGGTGGCGACAAACTCTCAGGTGGCTTGAAAGATTTGGCCATTGATCCGAGCGGCTGGGTTTGCGCTGATATCGGCTGTTCAACCGGCGGGTTCACTGATTGTTTACTGCGACGGGGAGCGGTGCGGGTGTACAGTGTTGATGTCGGCTACGGTCTGCTGGCTTGGAAGTTGCGTCAGGATAAACGGGTCATTCCGCTTGAACGGACCAATGCCCGGTATTTGACACGGCGGCAGATACCGGAATCCTTGGATTTTGCGGTGCTGGATGCTTCGTTTATATCATTAAGCAGGTTGCTTGCACCGCTTGTTCCTCTGTTTGACGGCGAAGTACAAATTCTCGCCTTGGTGAAGCCGCAATTTGAACTTGCAAAAGACAAAGTTTCGGCAGGCGGTATTGTTCGGGAACATCATTTGCATAATGAGGCTGTCGCCAAGGTAAAAAAGGCCGCCAGAGAAATCGGGCTTATCTGTGCCGGTGAAACCGCTTCGTCCGTCTGTGGAGCCAAAGGCAATCAGGAGTTTTTATTATACCTCAAATCGGCGACAGTTTAATTATTCAGGAACAAAGAGAAAAAAGTTTTAAATGAGGAGGAGATGATGAATTACCCAACTCTTAAGCAAGTTATGAGAGTCTGGATTCTTTCAGCGGTGCTGATATATATGTTGACGGAGTCAGCTATGGCGGCTGATTTTGTATCAGTAGTTAAAGATGGTGTGAATCTTCGTTCAGGCCCAGCGACCACTTATGAAGTGCTTTTTCAGTTGCCTTCTGGGTATCCGCTGAAAGTGCTGGAACGCAAAAAAAAATGGCTTAAAGTTAGTGATTATGAAAATGATAAAGGTTGGATTTACGCAGCGTTAGTTTCTGATACCCCTTATGTCATTGTCAAGGTCAAGAACGGTAATATCCGGTCAGGTCCAGGCACTGAATACGATAAGGTCGGTAAGGTCGTGCGTGATGTTATCTTGAAAAAAATAGAGCAAAAAGGTGCCTGGCTGAAGATCCAACACCCGGAATTGACCGGCTGGATATATCAAAAGCTTGTATGGCCCTGAAAAATGGTGGATATGAAATTATATGTATGTATGTTTTTCTGTGCAATAGGCCTGTGTTGCGGCTCCGGCGTGTCCGCCGAGTCTCCCGGTTCTTCAAGTGCAAAAATTCAGAAAAATTTTGACATATTAATCACAACTAAGTCCTGTCCTCGCTGTGATTTAAGCGGCGTTGTCTTGACCAGAGTGGATTTGACCGGGGCTGATTTGGAAGGTGCAAATCTGGCCGGAGCAAAATTAACCTTAGCGAATTTAACCAAGGCCAACCTGAGCAATGCCAACCTGCAGGGTGCGGATCTCGGAGGAGCTGATTTTGCCGGAGCCGATCTCAGAGGAGCTGATCTTACCCGTGCCTTATTAGGAGGAGCCTACCTGAAAGAGGCGCTGCTTGACCGACCTCTTGGCAAAGACAAGCATATTTCGCAAGTTCAAAGAAAAAGGCTTGCGCCCGGTACCTCGAAAAAACTCTCTCCCATATCGGAGATTGTTGTGGCGAATGCCCAGGCCGCTCCCCGATCCGCCTCAAATCAAGCCTTGGACGCAATTCCTGTTATTGAGTCAGATTTTCATGAAAATAAGGGGAAGCTGGATAAAGAAGAAAATCTTGATTTTTGGGATACCCTGACTTCTTTATTTGATACTGAGGAAACGGAACGGAAGCGTGTCGTCGAAAAAGTTCCTGAAAAAATTGTTGAACGACCTCAAACACCTGTGGTTCAGCATCCTATAAGTAAAATTACCGCTGATCGGCCACGAAAAATTGCGAAACAGTCTGCACAGCAAATTTCTCTTACGAGGTTCCAACGCAAATCTTCGGCTGGTAAAGAGACTGGTGCCGTTAGAACCTATACCGTGGAAACAGCAGCGCAGGCTGCGGCCAAGCAGTTGGTTTTGATCAATAGATTGCTTGAAAAAAATCGTTGTGTGGCCTGTGATCTGGCCGGTGCTGATTTGGCGGGAAAAAATTTTGATTCCGCAGACCTTGAACGGGCTGATCTGCGGGGAGCGAATTTAGAAGGAGCTGATTTGAACGGGGCGAATTTGAAAGGAACAAACTTCAACAGCGCAAATCTCAAGGGTGCTGATCTGCGGGAGTCAGACCTGTATCTTGCCGATTTTACAAATGCGAATCTTACCGGTACCAGACTGGAGGGTGCTCTGATTGATTCAGCTGATTTTAGCGGAACCGTGGGCCTGAACCTTGACGGAGCTGTTCAGGAAGAGTAAGTTAACGTTGTGATGTAAAAACAGACGAACAGATGCGCTGACCTGTAAATATAGTTGACAAGAAAAATTTATTCAGCTATACGATAGAAGCAAAATTTACGTCATAAAATATATACATTTAATATAGCATTTAAGGAGTTTTCATGGCTAATCACAAATCAGCAATCAAGAGACACAAACAGTCTTTGGTTCGCCGTATGCGTAACCGGATGAATAAATCAAAAATGAACACCGTTGTTCGCCGTGTTGAAGAGGCCTTGGTCGCCGGTGCTGAGGAAGTGGCTCAGGAGGCGTTGAAGGTTGCGGTGCCCATTATTCAGAAGACCGCTAGCAAAGGCACAATCCATAAAAAAACAGCATCCCGCAAAATTTCTAGACTGACCGGGCGGGTTAACCGCATGATGCCTCTTGGCTGATAGGTTGCGCACAGAATCTTTTGTAATATACTGAAGGATTATAAGCCATGGAAGCGCAGTCTTCCGTGGCTTTTTTTGTTTTGTATAACTTTTCTTGATGACTATGCGTAACTATTGAATGGAATTCATTGAATAATTCAGGTGAATTAACGGCTTGGATCAGCGAGAATCTCTGCTTCTGACCGGTAATCGTCTTCACAGCACTACTTCGATAGGGTAATCATGTATTCTCCTGACCAGGAAGCATTTTCCAGCATGATGGAACAGGCCGGACTTGTTCCACTCCACCGGACAATCGTTGCCGATCTTGACACCCCGCTGACTATATTCGCCAAGGTGGCGGGACATAAAAAGCACGCTTTTCTTTTTGAATCTATGGAAGGCGGCGAGAAATGGGGTCGTTATTCTTTTATCGGCCTTGATCCGCTACTGACCTTTACCTCTTGCGGTAATAAGGTGAGCCTTTTTCAAGGCGATTCTCAAAGCGATGCCGATTTTGAAGAAATTAAGGAAGGGGTAAATCCTTTCAGCGAATTGCGCAGCCTGCTGGCCTCGTTCAATGCCAGCAAAGCACCGGGGCTGCCTCGTTTTTATGGCGGCGCAGTGGGATTTCTCGGTTATGATATAATCCGTTTTATTGAGGAAATCCCGGATCAGCACACCTCCCTTGATATTCCTGATTCATCCTTTATTGTCCCTCGTCTGGTGCTGATTCATGATGCAGTCAATCAGACCCTGACGGTGGTCTGCAATGTTGTGGCAGGCGAGAATATGAGTGCGTTGTATCAGGACGGTTGCAAGCGCATTGACCGGATTATTCAGCAGGTCAGAGGGTCTCTACCCGCCTCGCTGGCCGCTCATTCTGCGGGTTGCCGTGAACATGCATTCACCTCTAATATGGATGAGGAAGAATTCTCCGGCATGGTGGAGCGGGCCAAGGAGTATATTCTCTCCGGTGATATCATTCAGGTTGTCCTGTCTCAGCGTTTTCAGAGCAAGACAGAGGTTGACCCCTTCCTTCTATACCGCTCCCTGCGCCATATTAATCCAAGTCCGTATTTGTTTTATCTCCGCCTCGCCGATACCATCTTGATCGGCTCCTCGCCTGAAATATTGGTGCGCCTCGAAGACGATGAAATAGAACTGCGTCCCATTGCCGGAACCAGAAAACGGGGAGCCACGGCTGAAGAAGACAAGGAGCTTGCAGAAGAGCTGTTGGCTGATCCTAAGGAGCGGGCCGAGCATTTGATGCTGGTTGATCTGGGCCGCAACGATGCAGGTCGGGTGGCGGAAGGCGGTAGCGTTGTGGTAGAAGATAAAGATTTGCTGGGCATCGAGCAGTACAGTCATGTCATGCATATTGTTTCCGGTGTCCATGGCCGACTGGCTCTGGGTAAGGATCAGTTTGACGTGCTGGAGGCCTGCTTTCCGGCGGGTACGGTCAGCGGTGCCCCCAAGATTCGGGCTATGGAAATTATTGATGAGCTTGAACCTGAACGACGCGGCCCTTATGCCGGTGCGGTGGGCTATTTTGGTTTTTCCGGCAACATGGATTTTTGTATCACCATTCGCACCTTTATTATGAAAGAAGACATCCTCTGGATTCAGGCCGGGGCGGGCATTGTCGCTGATTCTGTGCCGGAAAAAGAATTTGAGGAAACTATCAACAAGGCCCGTGGATTACGCCGGGCTGTGGAACTTGCTGAACAGGGGTTATAATTGTGATCGTCATCATTGATAACTACGACTCGTTTACCTTTAATATCGTCCAGACGTTCGCCACTGCACCTCCGGGGGCTCCTGCTGGTTGGTGCCCGCCGGAAATCCGGGTATTTCGCAACGATAAGATTACTGTTCAGGAAATAGCCGAGATGGCACCTGACCGGCTGTTGATTTCGCCTGGCCCTTGCACGCCAAAAGAGGCGGGAATTTCCATTGAGGCGATTCAATATTTCAGCGGCAAAATTCCTGTTCTTGGTGTCTGCTTAGGCCACCAGTCCATCGGAGAGGCGTTCGGCGGCAAGGTTGTTCGGGCGGGCAGGGTCATGCACGGCAAGACCAGTCCCATGTCGCACGACAACCGGGGCGTGTTCAGCGGCTTGGAAAATCCTTTTGCCGGGATGCGCTACCATTCCTTAGTGCTTGAGGAGTCCTCGTTGCCTGACTGCCTTAAGGCCACGGCCCATACGGATCAGGGGGAACTAATGGGAGTGCGGCATAAGGTGCTGGATGTGGAAGGAGTGCAGTTTCACCCGGAGTCCATCATGACGGATGTGGGGCTTGTGTTGTTGCATAATTTTTTACGAGAGGATTATCCAGAGCTGTTGCGGAAGGGGTGAGTTGAAGAAACAAAATATATTTTAGTTGAGTGAGCCTTATTCGCCTATGATGGAAATAAAAATTGAACCCAAAAAGACAGCCTATTTTTTTCTCTCCATTGTTGGCTTTCTTATTGCAGCGCAGTGCCTGACCCTTTATTTATTTTTTCACACTGACAGCGACAAAATAATTTATTTGTTTCGTTGGTTTGATCTGGATATTGAGCAAAATATACCTTCGTTCTATTCCGCTTTCGCCATCCTGATATCCTCTCTGCTGTTCTCGGTGATCGCTTTTTTTGA
>CBDTVG010000062.1:0-8938 GCA_965363745.1 uncultured Candidatus Electrothrix sp.
CAGCCTATGCTGATTCCTCGCTGATCCTGTCCGAGAATTTCAAACAATCAGCAGGACTGCCAGAGCCTATGGGGCAAGAGCAAGTCAGGGTGACTGATAAGGCCGGGCTGAGCTATGAACACCTCACATGCCGGTTGCCAGAAAATATTTCTTTTGCAGAAACGACAAAGAAGAGCATTTCGTTTGAACAATGGCTCAACTCATTTCAGAAACAGGCCGTCGCTGCTGGCATCAGCAATGAAACAATCAGAGAAGCATTTGAAAATATACAGCCTATTCAGCAAGTCATTCAATTAGATCGGCGGCAAAAAGAATACTCTGTAACATTTTTCAATTACCTAAGAAATTCGATTTCCAGCCGAAGAATTCAGCGTGGAAAATCCATGTTGAAAAAACGCCATACGCTTCTGCGACATATCGAAGCAATGTATGGCGTGCAACCTCAAATTATAGTTGCCCTCTGGGCGATGGAAAGTGATTTTGGAAGAAACATGGGCAATTTTTCCACTATCAACACCTTAGCAACTTTGGCTCACGAGGGAAGAAGGCATGATTTTTTTCGCAATGAACTCTTTTGCGCTCTCCGCATTCTTGAAAACGATCATATACATGCTGATGCAATGAAAAGTTCCTGGGCCGGAGCAATGGGGCAACCCCAATTTATGCCGTCCACCTTTTTTTATTATGGTGCGGACGGAGATGGAGACGGTAAAAAAGATATATGGAACAAGCAGGCTGATGTCTTCGCCTCTGCGGCGAATTATTTAAATAAAATCGGCTGGCAGCCCGGTCAAAACTGGGGAATGGAGGTGCGGTTATCCAAGGATTTTGATCCGTATCAGGCACGTTTTTCCGAAGAAAAATTATTTCAGGAATGGTATAAACTCGGCGTGCGCACAGCAAATGGACAGCCTCTGCCGATGAAGGCGGGCAAAGGTTCCATTGTTCTTCCTTCGGGAATCAACGGCCCGGCGTTTCTTGTTGTACATAATTTCAGGGTGATCCGAGAATGGAACAGGTCGATGAATTACGCTTTGGCTGTCGCGCATTTATCTGACCGATTAACCGGAGGCGGCCCGCTGGTCGGCACCCCCCCAGTCGGCGAAAAAAATTTAACCCGGCAGGATGCCTTATCCTTGCAAAGCGGTTTGAAAAAACTTGGTTTTTATAAAGACAAAATAGACGGCATGGTGGGATTAAAATCAAGAGATGCGATACGCGCTTATCAAAAATCCAGAGGTATACCGGCGGACGCTTACCCTTCACCCGAACTGATCGCACGGATACAAAATGATGTCCTGATGTGGTGAATTTTCCTGAAATATCCTCTTCTTCCCTTTATCAATCAATCTCCTTGTCTTTTTGTTCTTTCTGCGGTACAGTCTGCCTTTTTTTATTAAATTCAGAGAAATTTCAGGTGCGGAGACGCACCTTTTTTATTTTTTACAGGAGCAGTGATGACGGATCAGGATAAAATCAGAAATGTGGCAATTATCGCCCATGTTGATCACGGTAAAACCACCTTGGTCGACAAGTTATTTCATCAGAGCGGTATGTATCGGGACAACCAGAAAGTGGCGGAACGACTCATGGATTCCATGGATCTGGAGCGTGAGCGAGGCATCACCATCTCCTCAAAAAACGGTTCTTACATCTATGGAGAGTATAAGATTAATATCATTGACACTCCCGGACATGCCGATTTCGGAGGTCAGGTGGAACGGGTCATGCGGATGGCGGACGGCGTTGTTCTGCTGGTCGATGCTCAGGAAGGCCCTATGCCGCAGACCTTCTTTGTGGTGAAAAAAGCCTTGGCCGCCAAGTTGCCTATTCTGGTTCTGGTCAATAAAATTGATAAAGACGGTGCTCGTTGCGAATGGGTGGTTGACGAGGTGTTTGACCTGTTGGGTCGCCTTGACGCTCCTGATGAAACACTTGATTTCCCTGTGGTCTACGGTTCCGCCAAAGAAAGCTATATGGTCTCCGATCCCCACGATACCATTGTTCCCGGTGAGGGTATGGATCTCATTTCAGAGATGATCGTGAACCATGTGCCGCCGCCAGCCGGTGATCGGGACGCTCCTCTGCAACTCCAAATCAACACCATAGACTATTCGCCCTATCTCGGCAGACTCGGCATAGGTCGCTTAGTCAACGGCACCCTCAGTATAAATGAAAGTATCGCAGTTTGCCGCCGTGACGGTTCTATTAAACCGGTCAGAATCAATAAAATTTTCAGTTTTGTTGGTGACGCACAGGTTCCGGTGAAAGATGCGGGTTGCGGTGATATTGTCGCTGTTGCGGGCATGGAGGATGTCACGGTCGGTGTGACCTTTACAGATCCAGACAAGCCCCATCCTCTGCCGCTGATTGAAATTGATCCGCCCACTATTTCCATGCATTTTATTCCCAATGACTCGCCCTTTGCCGGTCAGGATGGAAAATTTGTTACTTCACGACATCTTGAAGAGCGCCTGAACCGCGAGACCTTGGCTGATGTGGCTCTACAGGTGAAGCCTCTCAGCGATGCGGTCGGCTTCCGCGTCTCCGGTCGTGGCGAACTGCATCTTTCCATTCTGATTGAAAAGATGCGCCGAGAGGGATACGAGTTTCAGGTCACTCGACCCCATGTTATTATGCGTGAAGAAAATGGTAAAACCATTGAGCCGTATGAGTCTCTGACTGTGGATGTGGACGAGCAATATCAAGGTGTGGTTATTGAGAAACTTGGCAAGCTGAAAGGCGTTATGAGTGATATGCAGGTGGAGAAGGGCATGTCCCGCATGGTCTTTAAAGTGCCCACCCGAGGGCTGCTTGGTTATCGTTCTGCATTCATGACTGACACCCGTGGCATGGGCGTGATGAACTATGTTTTCGCCGAATGGGGACCTCATGCCGGTGAGATTCAGAATCGCCAGAACGGGGTCATGATAGTCATGGAGAACTGCACCAGCGTCGCCTACGCCCTGTTTAATTTACAGGAGCGTGCCACCTTGTTTATCAGACCGGGTGCGGATCTGTATAAAGGTCAGATTATCGGAGAAAATTGTCGACCGGCTGACTTGGTGGTCAATCCGGCCAAAGGCAAAAAACTGACCAATATGCGGGCATCCGGTTCAGATGAGGCGGTTATTCTCACGCCGCCTCTTGACATGAGTTTGGAAGACTGCATATCATATATAAATGATGATGAATTGGTGGAGATCACCCCGAAGATTATTCGTTTACGAAAACGGAAGGATGCTAAAATTCGGGCATAGTTGACACTGTGACCTGACGGCGAAAAAATGGTTCAAACAAGCTCGTTGTATGCGTCAGCCCGTTTGAACCGTTTCGTTCTCAAACTTGAACCTTGAACAACACGAGGGAAAAAATGAACGAGCTGATTCTGATGTCCATTGCCATAGCAAGCGGTATGGCCTCCTTTATTCTGATCCCGAAATTATTAAAACGCAAAGGCATAAGGTGTATGCCCTGACTGCTGATGTACAGCTCCACAGGTGTGGGGTTCTTTGTCTATATCGGCTTAAAGGCTATGCTGTAAGCAGTAAGACGAAAAAATTCAAGTAGTGTGCGGCCCCGAAATCTGTCATCGCCTTTGGCAAGGCTCCTCTCTTCTGCAAAGAAGATATTTCCTGATCATCTTGAACTGTGAATCAGGCGCATTGATATCCTTTATTTTTGCTGAAGAATAGTTTACACTCCCCCTGTCGTATCAATATAAGTTTCATTTATTATCAGCATGATAAATCAGTACGATATCAGTCCAATAATTATCGCTCTCCGGCCAATTACTTTTTAACAAGGGAAAATAGTCGCTTAAAAAAAGCGTAAACTTAAGAAATAACGGGTTGTTCCGCAAAGGAAGATCCGTACAAGGAGGATGCAATGAAAGTAGTCGCATTTAACGGAAGTGCTCGAAAAGGCGGAAACACGGAACAGCTTGTCAAATATGTGTTTGAAGAACTTGAAAAAGAGTCCATTGAAACCGAGCTGGTCAATCTGTCCGGTCTTCATCCCCATGGTTGCATAGCCTGTTATCAATGTTTTGAAAGAAAAGATCGACGTTGCGCAGTCTCTCACGATTGCATCAACGACTGTATCGAAAAAATGGATGCGGCGGACGGCATTATCCTCGCTTCTCCCACTTATTTTGCAGATATGAGTTCTGAACTCAAGGCTCTAATTGACCGTACCGGCATGGTTTCACGGGCTAATAACGATATGTACAAAAGAAAAGTCGGCGCAGCAGTTGTGGCCCGCCGCCGGGGTGGTGCAATTCATGCCTTTGACTCCATCAATCATTTTTTCACCATCGGCCAGATGATCACGGTCGGTGCCTCGTATTGGAATATCGGGGCCGGGCGTGCTAAAGGCGAAGTCGCCGCAGATGAGGAAGGTGTCGCCACCATGCGCAATCTCGGACAGAATATGGCTTGGCTGTTAAAAAAAATCAACAGGTAGGTGCGCTTTCAATCTTCTCTGGTCGGTGATAATTTTATGCATTTCGCTAAATGAAAGGTTGACCTGACAAGCTCCTAAACATATAACAAAAGAAAGTCAGTAATTATATCTGTCATCGAAATTAGAGAACTGTATAAAATCCCTTAACCCTGTCGCCCTTTGCCTGAATGTGTTACGGGGCCACGGGTAAGGAGGATCGTTTCAATGCTGGTTATCTGCGAAGATTGCGCTAAAAAATACCATGTTGATGAAAAACGAATCAAGGCGGCCAAGGCGAAATTCTCCTGTCGCACCTGCGGTCATCTTATCGTGGTGGAAAAGCCGAAAGTAAACGCCGTACCATCTCCACCATCCCCTTTTGAGGAAGAAACGGTGCCTGCTGAAGACAATGTAAAAATTGAGAAAAAACTGGATAGTACGGAGAATACGGAACAAGAGGTTGGCCCGGAGATTGACCGAGAGGCAACAGAGGGCATTGAGCGGGAAATACCGATCAATACGAAGCCGGATCGAGCGGCTGTAGCCAAGTCAGCCGCAAGCAAGGGAAGAGGATTTCCTCTGTCGTTTTATCTTTTAGTGACCATGCTTGCAGGCTTCCTGCTTTTCAGCGGAACTTTCACCTATCTGTATTTAAAATCCATCCCCAACACCATTAATCATCAAATTGAGTTACGAGGTCAGGCCCTTGCCGCTTATCTGAAAGGAACGATCACTGAACCGCTGGGACGAAAAAATTATCTGAAGGTAAGTCAGGAGGTGCAACGGACGAGCAAACTCCCCGGTGTTGCCTATGCTGCTGTAAGAAATAAAAAAGGTATCGTTGTCGCCGGTTTTTTCAGCAACCTGAACGAATTTGCCCCCCCTTTCGCTCAAAAAATAAAGGAAAAGGGCTTTCAGTCGGATATACTGACGAAAAATGCTGTTATATCCGGCGGCGAAGAGGGAGGTGCCAGCATCAAGATAGGAGGCGTTCTTGTTCATGATCAAGTGACAGCCATCCCCGATATCGGTGGCGAAATACATATTGGAATCTATATCGAAGATATCAATCAAGACATCCGTAATATTCTTTTTTCTTCTCTTACTCTTATTTTGGCAATCATAGTGTTGCTCATAGCCTGTATATTCTTTATCCTCTTGGACAGATTGGTCACAAACCAGATACGCAGCTTGACCAACATCGCCAATCGGATCAGCTTGGGTGAGCTGGATCTGGCGATTATGTCAGGTGGCCCCCGTGAAATGCGTGAACTCGGAGCGGCCATTGAACGTATGCGTCATTCCATCAAGATGGCCATGGAGCGGATAACAAAATAATTTGTCCATATTTCAGATAACCGGCGTTGAAATTTATGAAAAAAATATTGTTTTCTCTCCTTGTACTGCTTTACTGTTTTTGCGAAACCGCTGGTGCGGAAGAATACAGCCTTTCCATGCAACCCCTTTTTTCTTCTGCAAAAATGACCGCTATGCTTTCTCCGCTTGCGACCAAGCTCAGTGAAGAAACTGGAAACGATATCAAGGTGTTGCTGACAGAGCACAGTGCGCAATACACGGCTGAACTTGTACAGGGCGACATTGTCATCGGCTATGAGAGTCCGATGGCCTATATCAATGTTTCCAACCGGCATGAAGTTATCGCCGCCGGAGTGAAGGGGGAAAATAATGACGGACTGAGGGGGTTGATTATCAGTCGTCCTGAGGCGGGAATTGCCGAGGTTGAGGATCTGAAAGGAAAAAAAATCATGATTGTCAGCAAAAATTCAGCGGGTGGCTTTTTATCGCAAAAATTATGGCTGAAAGAAAAGGGCATTGAGGTGGAATGGGACTGCCACTTAAGTGAGGCCGCAGATAAACAGGAAGAAAATGTTATCATTTCTGTGAGTATTGGTGATGTTGATGCCGGTTTTATCAGCGAATCCGCCCTGCATACAGCTGATCAGTATATCACACCGGGCTCCATCGTCACTGTGACCAAAACCGCCCCCTTGCCGTATTGGGCGTTATCTGTCAGTCGCAATATGCCCCAGGGACAAAAAGATGATCTCAAAGAAACCCTTATGCGCTTGAAAGCGGATGATCCTGCGCTTAAAGCCCTTGGCATAACCGGATTTAAGGAGGCCGCAGATGCGGACTATGATGTAATCCGCTCTGTCATTGAATGATAAAAGCAAGGAATATCAGGATTAATTAATGCTTCTGCCAAGAGAAAAACCATTTTTAACAGGGTTAAATAGTTACTATCTGGATATTGAAAAATTTGTTCAACATCTTCAAGGCGAAATAGGAACCGGCTGTATTTATTGCACAGCGGTGAATCAGGAACTCTTGGTGTATTTTGATGAGTATGAAATTGTTCGGGGAGTGACCCAGAAAAAAGGTGAGCATGCTCTATTCTCAGGAAATATTAATAATGTTCTTGAGTCATTACAAGATAAAAGTTTTCAGGTAATTATTTATTACCTTGATCCTGATTCAATTTTTTTCTGGGGCCAACTGCCCTCCTTTAAACGGTCGAAAGATACGCTCTCCTCAAACAGGGTCAGTCTGCCGGATCTTATCTTCCGCCTCAGTCAAAAAGAATTTTCAGGATTTATTGATGTTGATGTGCAGGGGGAAAATGATTGTGCGGTACTTTTTTTCCATGAAGGACAACGTCGAGGCGGCTCTTATTCTTGGGGAACAGGAGGATTGAGTCCTGCTGATGCAGACTACAACACTCTGCTCGGTATGCTCCAAAAAAATGAAGGCACCTTCAGCTTAGGCTATTTCACTACTGATCCGTCCACTTCGGCTTCTTCGGTTGCGTCTGCGAATGAACAACAGGAGACTGCTTCTCCTGATTCTGGGGAACAAGGAAAGGTGGTAGAGGATCTGCTGCACAAGGAACCCGATCAAACCGTTCTGGAAACCAATCAAGCCATAAATGAACTTTTGGCGATTTTTATCAAAATTGTCGGCCCTAAGATCAAGACAGATCCTCTTGTAGAACTGAAGTTAAAATTTATTGATTTTGTCTCTATATATCCTCAACTTGATCCACACGGCAATTTATGCGAGATCCAGCAGGACGGAACAGTCCTGTTTCACGATGCAATTTCCGTAAAAGAAGCAGCTGAGGGCATTGTTGATTGCCTCTGGATGGTTATTGAGGATAGAAAATTGCATAAAAAGTTTCGCCAAGAGATAAAAAATATGACGTGGCGGAAGATTCTTTTTAAACAGGGCATTGATTTGGAACGATAATATCAGGTGGTTCAGATGGCTAATATAGATCAAAAAAATTAGTCATCTGGCTTCTGTTGCCTCTGTTACCACCTTCCCTGCAAGCTGACCGCAGGCGGCGGAGATGTCCGCACCTCTGCTTTGCCGAATAAACACCGTATAATTTTCATCTCTAAGTATTTTCTGAAATCGCAGGATCCGCTCAGCCGAAGGGCTGGTGTACTCAGAGCCACCGCCTTCATTCACAGCCAGTAAATTGATTTTACAAGGCACATCCCGAAGCAACTCCGCAAGTCTTTGCGCATCTGCATCCGCATCATTTATTCCCGCAAACAAAGTATACTCAAACATAACCCTTTGTCGTTTTTTCCCCGGATACTCCTTACAAGCGGCCAGTAATTTTTCTATGGGCCAACGGTCATTAATCGGCATCAGGCGGCTACGGGTCACATTGTCCGCCGCATGTAGGGAGACGGCCAGATTGACATTGGTGCCGCTTTCACCAAGTTCGAGCATTTGTGGTACTAGACCGCAGGTGGAAACGGTGATTCTGCGGGCGGAAAAATCAAGCCCTCGTTGTTCTGTGAGAATGGAAAGCGCACCCCGCAAATTATCAAGATTGGCCAGCGGCTCACCCATACCCATGAAAACAATATTGGAGAGCTTTTTTTTCGTATCATCATGTTCCGTATCAGTATAGTGTTCCTGCATCCAATCACGGACAGCGCAGACCTGATTAACGATCTCCGCCCGATTCAAATTACGGCTAAACCCCATTGCGCCGGTGAGGCAGAAATGGCATCCCATGGCGCACCCGGCCTGCGAGGAGACGCAGAGTGTGTTCCTGTCCTCTTCCGGGATCAACACCGATTCAATCACCAGACCGTCCTCCAGCCTGAAGGCAAATTTTACCGCCCCATCCGCAGAAATTTCCGTGAGAGGATCGACAAAACGGCTCATACTTGCATGTTCGGTCAAAACGGCCCTGAATTCCTTGGCAAGGTCGGTCATTTGTTCGAAGGCGGTAATCCCAGATTTATAGATCCAGGCTATAATTTGACGACCACGAAAGGCGGGCTGGCCTAAGGATTCGACATACTCCACCAGTTCATCCTGGGTCAGATCTTTCAGATCTTGTTTTTTTTGCTCCAAGGTCATCGGTTTTCCATTTTTTTATATAGAACTCAGGTTATACCGCCTTTATAGTACAGGCGAAGCATCAAGTTCCCACTATGTAGTCAGAAAAAGG
>CBDTVG010000063.1:0-8935 GCA_965363745.1 uncultured Candidatus Electrothrix sp.
ATGGGATCTCTTTTCCTCATCCTGATTGCGGAACTGCTCAACTCAGCGATTGAGGCGACTGTTGACCGTATAGGACTGGAACTACATGAGTTGTCAGGCCGGGCTAAAGACCTCGCTTCAGCAGCTATTTTGCTGGCCTTTCTCAATGCAGCTATTGTCTGGCTATTGGTGCTTTTTGGATGACTGCGACAGCATGGACAGCATGATCGACCGGCTCTCCGTTCCTTCCCGGAGAGCACGTCGACAGGCTTGCGAATTTACAAACTTACAGAGAACGCTACAGAACAACAACCGAGTTATCTTCTCCATGCTCATTGGCAATGTATTGATCAGCCTTTGGATCATTCACCCAAGCGCCGCTGTCCAGCACATAGCGAAAACTATACGAGCGACCGGCCTTCAAGAACAACGTCACCGAAAAACTGCCTTTTTTTAATTTCTTCATCGGTGTATTCGTTGTTGACCAATCATTAAACTCACCGGCGAGCGTGACTGAATCGGCCTTTTCTTGATTAGGATACTTAAAGGTGACCCAACACTTTTTCTTTGTTTTCGTGTAATTCTTTTTCAACATCCACTTCTCCTTTACAACAGAATTAAATAATTTTTGACAAGATAAAAGATGCACCATTATTCTATTATTTACAATAACAAAAAATAATATCATCAACAATAACTTCTCTGAAAAAAACACATGGCCGATAACAGCACAGACAGACCAACAGAACTGAAGATTCCTGAACTGCTCGCTCCGGCAGGCAATATGGAAAAATTGATCACTGCTGTTCATTACGGAGCAGATGCCGTCTATCTCGGAGTCAGCGACTACAGCCTGCGGGCCAAGGCCGGTAATTTTGACAAACCGGGGATCAGCGGAGCGGTCACATACGCTCATGAACACGGGGTTAAGGTCTATATCACCATTAATATTTTCGCTCATAACAGGGATTTGTGCAACCTGAAAGAGCACCTCTGTTTCCTGCGGGACACAGGTGTGGATGGACTTATTGTCGCGGATCCGGGCATCCTGCTTATCTGCCTGGAAACTGTGCCGACTCTGCCGGTTCACCTTTCTACTCAGGCCAATGTGACCAACAGGGAGAGCGTGCGTTTCTGGACAAAGCAGGGCGTGAGCCGCCTCAACCTTGCCCGAGAACTCAGTCTTGAGGAAATCCGGGAGATTAGACAGTCGACAGACAGCAAGATCGAGGTCTTTGTGCATGGGGCTCTCTGCATATCCTATTCTGGTCGTTGTATGTTATCCAGCTACTTCACCGGACGTAACGCCAATAAGGGCAACTGCGCCCATCCCTGCCGCTACTCCTATGCCCTTGTTGAAGAAAAACGCCCGGGTCTCTATTTTCCGGTGGAAGAGGATGATCGGGGAACCTACATCTTCAACTCCCGTGATCTCTGTCTGTTGGGCCGCCTTCCTGAGTTGGTGGAGGCCGGGGTGGATTCGATCAAAATAGAAGGCAGAATGAAGTCAATGGGCTATGTGGGAGCCGCGGTCAGGGTGTATCGGGCCGCTCTTGACTATATCAAAGAACAGATAGCCTTGGGACACCCCGTAAATAAAATAGAGCTTCCAGCTTCTTTTCGCAATGAAGTAAGTAAGATAGGAACAAGGGGTCAGACTGAGAACTTTTTTAACGAATCTCCTTCATCTGATGCGATGCTTTATGATACAATACGAATAAATCAGGCATACATCCCGGTCGGTATTGTACGCAAAGAGGCTCCATTATTGATTGAAGCACGCAACCCGCTGACAATCGGAGATCAAATAGAATATTTAGGTCGTGAACTTGCCCCGGTTGTCTGCACAGTGGTCTCCATGAAAACAGTTGACGGTGAGCCGAAGGAGCGGGCTAATCCCGGCAACCATGTTATTCTCACCACCCATCCTGTATTGGAACACCCTAAGACACATGCTGTTCTTCGCAAGAAGAACAATTTAAAGAACTAATAACCATAAAATATATAAGAGCTATGACACCTTTTCTTGATGTCCCTTTTCTTCCGGAAGAAGCCTATATAAAATTCCTCAATAACAACAGTGCCCATATCGACTCGATCCATTTCAGCCTTATGGGCGACAAAAGACTGGATAACCGCATAAGTAAGGAATCATTTGATAAACCGGACGAGATTATCCGATCACTCGGCCAGATTTCCATAGCGAACAAATACCTTCTGCTCAATAGCATTTTTTACGGCCCGTCTTTGCTCACCGACACAAAACAGCTCAGACCTCTTGTTGACTGTATTGAAACATGCCTGCATGAGGGTGTGATCAACGGCATTATCTACTGTGATCAGTATCTGTTGCAGGCTCTTTCTAACGAAGCCCCGGATCTGGCTGCGGAACTGGAAGCCATTCCCGGAATCAACACCATGCTTGATTCTCAGGCTAAAATCAGTTCTCATCTCGCCTATATAGGTGAAACAAGTTTTCGTCTGCCAAGCAAACTCACTTTGGATCGATCCTTGAACAGAAATCTTGAAAAATTGACAGACACTGTCCGCTGGTGCCGTCAAGGGTATCCGAAGATGCGGTTAGAACTGCTGGCCAACGAAGGATGTCTGCCCTTCTGTCCGTACAGAACTTCCCATGACGCTTATATCGCCTTGGGGAACCATGAAGGAAAAGATCAAAGTTTTGATCTTACCAAAGAACTGGGTTGCATGCAGTTGTTAGACAAGCAACCACACAGATTGCTCCAATCCCCGTTTATCCGACCGGAAGATGCGGAATCGTACCTTGACCAGGTTGATTTCATTCTGCTCTGCGGTCGAGCTCAGGGGGCTGATTTCCTTAAGAAAACCATCAGTGCCTACATCAATCGAAGCCACGACGGTAATCTTTTGGACCTGCTTGATTCCATGAATTGGTTGTCTGAACACCTGTATGTGGAAAACACCGCTCTTTCTTTTGACTTTGCAAATATGCTTTCCGTGTGTAATAATCGCTGCAATTCCTGTGGATTTTGCATGGAATTGTTTCAGACTATTTCTCGTTCTCGATCTCAGTCAACCAAAAAAATCGAGAAAAACAAACGCTGTGCGGAAGCGGTGATCTAAAAAAGGAGTTCCTAGTGGAATCATTTGATGAATTATTAGATATTTCAACGAAAATTCATGGGCATATATGCGCCGGACAAGTCATCGGTGTGCGCATGTCCATACTGGGCCTGCAGCATATCAAGATAGACGATCCCAAAGGTGCTGATCGAAAAAAGCTGTATGTGTTGGTGGAAATCGACCGGTGCGCCACTGACGCTATTCAATCGGTGACCGGATGCAGCTTGGGAAAACGCTCAATGCGCTGGATGGATTTTGGCATCATGGCAGCCACCTTTGTCAATTTGGAGACCGGCAAAGCTGTTCGGATAACAGCGCGGGAGGAATCCCGTGAATTATCGAAACAATACTGCCCTGAGATTGAAAATAAGTACCAACGGCAACTTGCAGCCTACAGGATTATGCCCGAAGAGGAATTATTCGCTGTACAGGAGGTGAAGGTCAATATCCCGGAATGCGACATGCCAGGCCGTCCCCAACGTCGGGTGCAATGTGAACAATGCGGCGACTATGTCCAAGACTGCCGTGAAGTGGAACAGAAAGATAACGTTATCGTCTGTCGGGCCTGCGCCGGACAACGATATTACCAACCTGTCTGACCGGGCAACATAACAGACGATCCGTTCAACCCGGCTTACTTCCTTTCAGCCGACAATTTTGGGCACCACAAACGCTTCGCCGTTTTGTTTGGGAGCGTTTGCTAAAGATTTTTCTCTCGGCAGAGATTCCTTGACCACATCCTCCCGAAAGGTGTTGGTCACGCTCTGGGTATGGGTTGTCACCGCCACGCCCTCGGTATCCAATTCATCAAGTTTGGCCACATAACTGAGGATGATGTCCAATTGCGGGGTCATTTTTTCAATTTCCTCCGCAGTCATTTCAAGACGGGCGAGAGCGGCAACCCGTTCAACTTCCTGTGTGCTTATTTTCATAATACATCGAAGAGGTAAAAGTTTTTCATAAATATTCCCGGTAACGATGCGGGTTTGGTGACACAACCGTTAAACATAGTTACCGACAATCACAGCTTCCAATAGTTCCCGCTGATCAAAAGAGCTTGATCCAATGTTGGACAAGCGGCCTTAGATGTAGCGAACTGTTCAGCCTTTTCTTCCGACAGATTGACAGGCCAGCCGCAGTCAAGTTTTTTACCGCAAAGTTCCGCCAGTACAGCGAGACTCCCGTCCCGCATAGCAGTTCGGTTATAGCCTCCTTCCAAGGTCAGCAGCAACCTGCCGTTACAGACTTCCTCAGCAACCTTGACCATTGCTCTGGTCATCCAAGCAAAACCCGCCGGACTTACCCGCATGGCACCCAGCGGATCACCGTCATAAATATCAAAGCCGCAGGATATAAGAATCAATTCAGGTTGGTATGCCCGTGTCAGCGGAACAACCAACTCATTATACATACGGGCGAATTCCATATCGCCTTCACCGCCCGGCAAAGGAATATTAACGGTATACCCCTCCCCCGCTCCCTCGCCCCTTTCTAACAGGACTCCAGTGTGGGGGTAATAAGGATACTGATGGCTGGACAGATACAATACCTTACCAGTATCATAAAAACTCTTCTGGGTACCGTTACCATGATGCAAATCCCAATCAATAATCATGATCCGCCGCATTCCCAATTCCCGCATGGCCCAACGGGCGGCGACGGCCACATTATTATACAGACAGAACCCCATAGACTGATCCTTCTCGGCATGATGCCCAGGGGGACGCACTAAACAGAAGGCGTTATCTATCTCGCCCTGATCTATCCGTGCTATACCGTCAACCAAGGCACCAACGGCAAGACAGGCAGCCTCGTGAGAACGGGCTGAGGTGCTGGTATCAGGGTCAAGATATGCATGATCCCGCCCTTGGGTTGCCGCAACCCTTTTGATCAATTCCGGGGAATGATTGAGCTCTAAAATATTGGGAGAAACCGAATCGAAATGGGGAAAAATAAAGTGCTCAGATATTTTCTTTTGATCCAACGCATCATAGACCACCCGCAGTCGTTCCGGTGATTCAGGATGGCTGAACCCTGGCTGATGCTCCAAAAAAAGGTCATCCCGGTATATCGCTGTTTTTCGCATCACGCCCCCTCTTCTCCTCTTGTAATTTTGCGCAGTCGTATATTTTTTTTTCCGTGACTATCATATCCATGTACTGATCATGGGCCTCCATAGGCACCTCTTCAACCATCTGCACTTCATAGGCGAGACCGATCCGAACAGCCTGTGGGGCGGCTGAGGAGAGAAAACGGTCATAAAAACCGCCGCCATAACCAAGACGACCACCGGTTGGATCAAAAACAGAGCCGGGAACAAGCACCGTATCAATGGTTACCGGATCAACCGTCGCCTGAGTAATTCGTTCCTTTGTTGGTTCCAGTATTCCAAAACAGCCCGGCTTTAGCTGGGAGGCGGGATCGGTCAAGCGCACGGCCAAGAGGCTGGAGTCCTTCAGTAAGGTCACCGGTACGGAAATTTTTTTCCCGGTCAAGATAAACCACTCAATTAATTCCATAGTTTCGACTTCACTGCGAAAATGGACGTAAATAAAAAGGTGCTTCGCAGTCATTATTACGGGATTTTCTGCCAGCAAAGACAGGATACGTTCGCTTTTTTCCCGCCGTAAGGTCGACTTCAACTGGTCTCTGGCGACCAATCGACTTTTTCTCAGGCTTTTTCTATTCATCATATCATCATTGCGCTACTGTGTACCAAATATCCCCGTGATCAGCATCAATCATTTGAATCCAAGGCATAAAAAAATCGCAATATCCGAAAAAGGATATTGCGATAAAATAATACTTCGATAAATCGATGAATGTTCTGGTCACATAGGAACAATCAGTTTATTGCTCTCTTCATTCCAATCGACAATCACGTACCACAGAGCCATAATCAAAGCGATCATACCCAAGGTCCAGCCGTAGCCCATCACGTCAGGTAGATAGATATACTTACCTAAGTAGCCTGCCTGCTCAAGTCCGGTTACCGAAATGGTTTCAGCGGCATCAATAGCATCTTGGATATCCTCCGCATCAGCGTCCAGCAGACCGTATTTTGCCTGAGTCATCAGGTCATGCAGTTTGGCTCCGCCGATCTCAAATTCCATCCCTTTAAACCACAAGGTCATCAGAGAGTTGGCGATACCAAAAAATGGAACTACGATCCAGAGTTTGATTTGTCCCTCGCCGACCCGCCACAGGGTGCCGGAACCGCAACCGCCAGCCAGCATCCCTCCGATACCGAAAAGAAAACCACCGACAACGCCGAGCCAGCCGAAGGTTCCGCGAACATAATTGATCGGGGACAAAATAGACTCACCGTCAAGGGTGATAGGCACCGCATACTTAACAACTGCACCACCCAAGGCAAGGACAAAAATGGACAGGGCCACGGATTTTGCCAAAGTGCAGTCGCCGGTCATGTGCGGCTCCCGGAAACCCTGAATCATACACCAACGGCCCCGATGCATGGAGTAGCCCAGACCGGCGGCGATCAACAGCATACCGGACAGCGAGGCTATATAATCTACCTTGATGTTACCGTTATAGCCGCTGTATTGATAGGCACCGGCAATCAAAGCGACAAGGGCCGCAATGCCTAAAAGTGTCTGAACCAATCGGGGCACCTTCACTGTCCAGGCACCGTTTGATCCCCAAGTTATGTACTCCATTTCCTTGTACAGAAGCCATAAGCCAAGCAACACTCCAATGACAATGCCCAACCACATGCTGAAGCCATTCGCTGCCAGATTACCGATGGCGTTGTACATGCCGCCCACGTTGCAGCCGCCCGCCAAAGCCGAGCCGACTCCCATCAGGATACCGGCCAGCACAGCCTTGACCACTTCCCGGTACGGAGGAAAACGAAAGGCGAACTGACCTCCGAGGCAGGCCGAAAGAAAGGCTCCCCCGAGGAAACCGATACCTATGACCGAACCGGAGTTAAGCAACACAGGTTTCGGAACGTCTCCAAAATTTCCGAAGCTGATACCGTACAGTATCCAATCACCCCAGTTGCGGATCGCCCCGACCGCTCCCCAAGGCCGCCACCAAACCATCATCAAAATACTCAACAGCGCAATGATAACTCCCGTGATATTGGCGTTCCACTCAGTTTCACAGATTTCTTTGTATAACCCTCTCGTTTTCCCCAATAAACTTGCATCACTCATACGTTCATCCCTCCTGCTTCATAATTATTTTAATAATCAGAAAATTTTATACAACTTACCTGTAATTTCCAGACAACATCTTGTTTATTTTATAAAAAAATACCTATTTTCATTGCACAAAAAAATATACAAATAGACTTATTTTCAGGCCTTTCTTTAACGTTACAGAATATTTTTGTCAAGTCTTGTTCACCGCCCCTTTACGCACTATGACCTGAGCGAAAATAACATTAAACGATCTTTCAATGAGTTAACATGAAAACAGTCCGAAACCGCTTATTCATTAATAGCTTGACAGAACAGGTGCTATTCGTTATAGAAACAATTCTTATACAGAGATAAACAACTGGAAAGAGCCTGAGCAAGGACGTTTCAGTACAAACCGAATGAGTTTTCATAAACTCTTTTTTATTTTTTAGCTGACTAAGGTAGGAGGATCAAATGAGTGACGTAAAAACAGCACCTGCAGGACTGGATGTGATCTCAACGCTTGATGCAAAAGGACTGAGCTGTCCCATGCCACTTCTGCGCACAAAAAAAGAAATCGGCAAAATTGAAGTTGGTCAGATTTTGCAAGTTGACGGCACGGATCCTGGTTCACGCAACGATATTCCAGGTTGGTGCTCCCGCGCTGGGCACGAGTATCTCGGCGAAAAAGAAGAATCAGACTACATCAGCTTTTTCGTACAAAAAGGTTGATCCCCGATTATCAAGCACCTACGTTTACGTATTCGAAGGAGGATAAAGCCGATGGCTGCTGATCCGAATAAACTTGCTATTTTTGTAACATCACCTCAGAATATGACCCATGTTGTGGGTATAGCTGAAGCCACTGTAAAAGCTGGCAAAAAGCCTATGATTTTCTTTACCTACAAATCCGTTCATCTGGCCAAAGGCGCACGCTTCAAAGCCTTGGCTGAATTGTGCGGTGAAGATGATATCGCTATTTGTGCGGATAGTTACACCTGCGAAGGATATGACTCTGAGAAAGATATCCCAGCGGGATTGACCGGCAAACAAATGAGAACACAGGCATTCCACGGCGCTCTGCTGGACGAATGCGGTAAGTACATCGTTCTATAAGGAGCTTACAATATGGAATCATTAAAAGTATACATTCTGATCGCCAATCGTGTTTATAACGACGGCATTCGGTCAGCTCTTGGACTTGCCGTTGAAAATCATTACGGTTATCCGGTTATCATGAACGGAGAGTTCCCCAAGATGTCCGAGTATGTAGCTGAAAATATTGCTTGGATAGCCGACATGGAAGGTGAGGTGTTGAGTTGCGGCGCTGATGCTCCCGACAACCTGCCTGAAGGTGTTGAGATAACCAACATTGATCTGGAGGCATTGGGTGAGAGGATGCGTGACGCTGACGTTATCATCCCTTACGGCCTGCCCAAACTGACCAATGAGCCGCCGCCCGCATGTGCGTAAGCGTGTAGTGGCGTAATAGACACAGGAGGAATGAACACAATGAAAATATTACAAGTATACCGCTCTGAGCCGAATGACGATGTCAAGACCTTGGTCGGAATTCTCAACCGTGATCGTGATGCGGATGAATTCAATCTCTACGGTGACAGTCCCGACTATGACAAACTTGTAGGGAAAATTTTTGAATCTGACAAAACTGTTTGCTGGTGGTAGGTTTGTAAAGCAAATAGTAA
>CBDTVG010000064.1:0-8883 GCA_965363745.1 uncultured Candidatus Electrothrix sp.
AAAAAGCGAGTCCTGTGTAGGTTGCAAGGGCTCGCTTTTTTTGTTTCGTGCTCGCCCGCAATCAGGCGATACTCAACGGCAGGGTCACAATAACCTCTGTTCCTCCGCTCTTTTGACTGCGAATGACAAGCTCTCCATTGTGATCGTTAACAATGCGTTCCACTAAAGCCAGCCCCACGCCGGTTCCCGCAATCTTGGTGGTGTAAAACGGATCAGAGACTCGCTGTAGGTCGGCATCGGCAATCCCCATACCGCTGTCCCGGACAAAAATACGAAGCAGGTCAGCCTCGACCGAAACTTCAACAACCAGTTTTCCTTCCTGCTCCATAGCCTCAACCGCATTCCCAATAAGATGCACCAAAACCCGTCTCATCTGCCGGGGATCAAGTTCCCATACAAGTTGATCGTCCTGCATGATAATCTGATATGTAATTTTCTGTTTCTGCATAACCTTGTAGAAAAGCATCAAGGACTTGATGATAAGAGGATACACGAGAATCCGTTCTTTGTGCAGGACTGCTTTTTCCACAAAATTAAAAAGATCTTCCAAGGTTTGCTCGATTCTGGTGACCTCCATAGCCATCATATCTAAAAATTTTAACTGTTGCGGATCGCTGGTTTTTCGACTGAGCAATCTGGCCGTGCCACCGATAGAGGTGATCGGATTGCGGATATTATGAGCGAGCTGCGCCGCAACTTGCCCCACTGCTGAATAGCGTTCAGATTCAACCAGCAGATCCTTATTTGTTTCCAGCTCATGGGTGACAAGTTCCAGCTCCGTTATTTTGCGCTCCATATCTTTGTAGAGCCGACAATGCTCTATAGCGAGGCTCGCCTGGCTGGCGAAACCTTCCAAGGCGTGAATAAGCGCATCGTCGATTGTTTTTCCTGTGACAAAATGATCCGCGATAATCACGCCGAGGGAACGATTTGAGGAGAACAGCGGCACCACGACAAAGCAATCCATCTCCAGCAGCCCTATCAATTTCACAGGCACCTGACAGTCACACTGACCGTTTTTGACGTTGATGGTTCTGCGTTCCATAGCCGCCCGAATCAGGATATGTTCTTTATTGTCAGAGGAAATACGCAGGGCTCTGGCGATTCTGTTTACTTCGCTGTCTTCCTGAAAATCATGTTCCCTGATGGAATCAATGATGTCGTGGAATCGCAGTTCTTTGCTGTTCATCTCCTGCCAGATCCGTAAAGCGTCTTCCCGGCATCCAGGACCCACAGCCAGTTTTCCCTCCAACACGCCGCCTAATGGATCAAGCAAGGCCAGAAAAGCGCGATTAAACTTCAATCCTTCCTCAGCAGTTATGCCGACCAGAATAGCCTGCAATATTTCGTCAAGGGCGGTCATGCCGAGATAGGCGGTGTTCATCTTCATGGCCAGCTCATGCAAAAGCTGGATACGAAAATTTGCCTGTTCAAGCTGTTGCTGGTATTGCCGATTATTAATCTTTAGTCTTCGTTTTTCTAAAACCTTGCGGACAGTCTCCCAAAAGGAGACCAACGGAACCGGCTTGGTTAAATAATCATCCGCACCGTGCCTGAGACATTCCAGTGCTGTATGCAGATCTGTGGCGGCGGAGAGCATGACTATCGCGGTATTGGGGCTGGCATCCTTAATGACCGAAATGAGTGCAGTGCCGTTGGCATCGGGCAGATTAATATCAAGCAACACCAAGGCGACCGGCATCCGCTCCAATATTTGCCGGGCTTCTTCGGCGGAACCGGCTGTTAATGTTTTCAATCCGCGATGCTGGAGGAAATCCTGCAACACAAGAGCGATATCCTGATAATCATCAACTACGAGGACGACTTCATCTCCTTCAAGGAACTCATTATCATTGAGAGAAATGGGCAACGGTGAGAATGCAGAGTCAAACATGGCTGATTCCGGTTTGTTTGGTTATAAAGCCGGGAGGCTCAAGATTTTTCATTTTTATATCTTTATATCTTCAAATATTCTGTTTACTCTTGAAAAAAAAGCCTGTCAAGGCTCTGAGAATAATTCTCAGATTGCTTGGTTGCTCTCCGTATGGTAAAGATTATGGGCAGTTTTAGAAATATCTGTTGCGAAGCGGTAGGATACATTCTTACTTCTTCTTGCCGGGAACAATGCCGTGCTGAAAAATTGTGCGACTGAGCATCCCCTCATTATACACTCCGCCTCCACATGAAAGATATTTTCGCCGCATCAGGTGTCCTCGCCCGGCATTTGCCGAAGTATGAACTCCGTCCCGGACAACAGGAAATGGCCCGGGCGGTTGCCGAACTGCTTGTCGAACAGAAGGGAATATCTTTTCTTGAACAGAAGAACCCCCAGTCCGACTGCCTGATAGTGGAGGCGGAAACCGGGCTCGGTAAAACGCTGGCCTATCTTGTCCCGGCTGTCCTCAGCGGGCGCAGGGTGGTTGTGTCCACCAATACGCGCAATCTTCAGGATCAGATCCTTAGCGGTGAAATTCCCTATATACAAAAATACATCGCGCCTGATCTCACGGCCATGTGTGTCAAAGGTCGACAGAATTACCTTTGTCTGTACCGCTGGCACCAGTTAATCGCTTCTGATCAACAGGAACTCTTTACTGACAAGGGGCTGTATAATGATCTCCGCAAATGGCTGAAAAAAACCGTTTTTGCCGATCGGGCCGAATTTTCGGGGATAACGGGTGACTCCTTCCTCTGGCGGAACATCTGCTGTCAACCCCATTTTTGTCTCGGCTCTGATTGTCCCGACAACGGTGCCTGTTACCTGAATTGTCTCCGTCGGGCGGCGGCATCCTGTCAACTGTTGGTGGTCAACCACCACCTGCTTTTTTCTGATCTTGCTGTGCGCAGAAGTGGTTTCGGTGAAGTGCTTCCCCGCTATGAATCGGTTATTTTTGATGAAGCGCATCATTTGGAAAATGTGGCCACCCATTTTTTCGGCTTTTCTTTTTCCAAATATCAGGTGATTGATCTTGTAACGGACATTGAACAGAGCATTCGGAAAGAAGGGGAAAATAAGAGGATTTTGGCTGCGGCCCACGCTCTTTTCGGCTTGAATGAACAATTTGTCGCGCAGTTCCCGGTGAAAAAAGGCAGATTCCCGCTTGCCGGTATTTTTGAGGAGCAGGCTGAACTGGAAAAAACGAAAGACACTGTCTTGGCTGGCCTTGGTTCCTTGGCGGAACAACTTGACAGGGCCAAGGGCCGGGATGAACCTTGGGAACAGTATCTACAACGCTGTCAGGCGCTTGAAGAATGCTTGGAGAGAATTACGGCACAAAGTTTTCGTGAAGCCGAAGGGGAAAATCAGCGATATATTCATTGGGTTGAGCGTACCGAGAAAAATTTAACGCTGTCCGCCACGCCTATTGATGTCGCTGACGACCTAAAAGCCACCTTGTTCGCCAATGTGGAACATTGCGTCTTCACCTCCGCCACCCTGAGCACGGATTCCGGGTTCAGCTATTTCAGTAAACGCTTGGGAATACCTGAAGAGACTGCAACCTTTTCTTTTCCTTCCCCTTTTGATTACCCGAACCGGAGCCTGCTCTATATTCCCGATAATAAGTTCCCGGAACCCGCTGATTCCACCTACCGAGAGACCTTGCATCAGGAACTGCGTCAGTTGCTCACCCATTCCCGTGGTCGGGCTCTGTTGCTGTTTACTTCATTTCAGGCTATGGAGCTTGCCTGGCACAGCTTGAGTGATGCCTTTGACTACACTATGCTCCGTCAGGGAACAGCTTCTCGGCATCAGCTCCTAACCCGCTTTGCCGAAGAAACTGATTCTGTTTTGTTTGCCGTGGCCAGCTTTTGGGAAGGAGTTGACGTGCCCGGTGAAGCATTGAGCATGGTGGTTATTGACAAATTGCCGTTTGAAGTCCCCAGCGATCCTGTTATTATGGCCCGGATAGAAAAAATCAAAGCGGCCGGGGGCAATCCGTTCTTGGAATTTCAGGTGCCCAGAGCTGTTCTCAATCTGCGCCAAGGCGTGGGCAGGCTTCTGCGTCGTTCAGAGGATCGAGGCGTGATGGCGATACTTGATGTTCGCTTGTTCAGTAAGTTTTATGGTCGCAAATTTCTCGCAAGTTTACCGGCGGCTCCGGTGACCAGGAATATGAAGGAAGTCAGAAATTTTTTTGATTATGCTGGCTCTTCTTCCACAAAAAATAAGACATAATTTGAAAACACACAAAAAGAATGTCGCTCCGGCGACCGTTGATACTGCCGCATTATTCACATTTATGCGAAAAACAGCGGCACAGGTGGAGAAATCCATGCGCTCAGATCTTGCTTCAGCCTTGGCTGGTAATGATTCGCTACTCATTGAGGTGCTTGAGTATGCTCTGCTCAGTGGTGGCAAACGATTACGTCCCATATTGGCTGTTGTCAGCTCCAGGCTTTGCGGACGGGACGACGACAAGCTCTACTTGCTGGCAACGGCTTTTGAGTACCTACATGTGGCTACTCTGATTCACGATGATGTTATTGATCATGCGGAAAACCGACGCGGCAAGGAGGCGGTGGTCAAAAAATACGGCACAGCGGTAGCTATTCTCGCCGGTGATTGGCTCCATGCCCGTTCCATGCACCTGATCGGCACCTTAACCGGGCAGCCAGGGCTGGATATCTTTTGCAAGGCGACCCAGGCTATGGTGGACGGCGAATTCTTGCAATTACGTTATGCGGCTGATCCTACGGTGACCGAGGAACAGTATTTCGAGGTTATTTTGCGTAAGACCGCCCGTCTGATCAGTTCCACCTGTGAAATAGGCGCATTATACGGAAAGGGTTCCGCCGCCCAGATAACGGCTCTGGCGACCTATGGAAGCAAAATCGGCATTGCTTTTCAGATTGTCGATGATCTCCTGGATTATCTCGGCGATGAGCAGGCAACAGGTAAACAGGTGGGCAATGATTTTATCGAGGGGAAGATGACCCTGCCCCTGATTCATGCGCTCAGTCATGCCTCTGAGGAGGACAGGGTTGAGTTCCTGCAAGGATTTCAGGGCGACCAGGGGGATCGCAAGGATGGTATCGCCTGCGGCAAGGCAAGGCAACTCATGCATGCATTGAACAGCTTTGCATTTTCCCGGCAAAGGGCGGGTCGGGAAATAGAGGAAGGCCTGCACGCCTTATCCTGTTTTGCCAAGGATAGGCATCCTGAGAGCCTTGCTGTTTTGCGAGATCTCGCCGGTTATATTTTGAGCCGGGATCGTTGATTATTGCTCATTCTTGATTATTTTTCATTCAATGGCCTGAAAGGTGCGCATGAACCTGCGGTCAATCCAGTCTTTGATGATAAAAGCTAGCTGGCCGCCAAAGAGGAACGACCATTTATAGAAGATCCCGGTGCCGTCGCCGAGATTGAAAATAAGCAGGTAGTCGCCTCTAGGTTTAAAAGGGCGTAGTTCGCCGTCTGTCAGGCTGGTCATCAGGTTATGCAGCAATATCGGATTTTGCCGCACAGCGTACACGCCGACCTTATCCAAGGGCATATCTTGAACATCAACGCAGTCGCCGCCTCCGAAGATATTGCTATGCTGGGTGCTTTGCAGATAACGATTAACCAGCATACCGCCGTTCAGGCCGGTTGCTATCCCTGAATCGGCAAAGATCCTGCTCGGCCTGACACCCACAGCGACAAAGATAATATCAAACTCTTGCGTCACCCCGTGAGTATCTGTGACCTTACCTGATGCTATCCGCTTGATTCTACAGTTGTTGATGATCTCAATTGAGCGGGATTCAAGGGATGCCAAGGCGCGTCGTCGAACTCCGGCGGGATGACGGGGCATGAGGTCTCCGCCTGCGAAGACCGTAATTGCGGGCTGCCGCATGTCGGGCAGGGTGCCTAATTTCCAGAGATTACCGGCTGTCTCAACAGCCGACGGGCCGCCGCCAATAACGGCGATCCGTATTTTTTTCTGAGCTCCCAGTTCGAGAACCCTTTGTCGCGCCTCGTAGAGCCTTTCTATAGGTTTCACTAAGAAAACATCATCAAGCGGGCCGTCCACAAGTTCCTCCGGCACCTGACTACCGAGATTGCAGGACAGGACATCGTAGGGAACCGCTTCCCCGGTGTCAAGCTGAACCGTCTGTTCCACCGGATCAATCCCGGTCACCTTGGCCTGTTTGAATACGCCGTTGTTTTTTTTTACAACATGGGCGGTGGAGAAACGGATATCTTCCGGTTGGTAGGTTCCACCTAACATTCCTGGCCCCATCCCGGAATAATAATGATATTCGGACGGCCCGATCACTGTCACCTCAAAACCTTTTTTAACAAAGTCACCTAAGCGGGCCAGCACCATCATATGAGCGTGGCCGCCACCAGCAATCACCAGTTTTTTGCTCATTTTTCTCCTTATCAAGCCGTCTGGCCTTGTTATTTATTCAATGCCGTCCAGCAGTTTACCAAGTTGCTTCAAGTGACCACGCTCCTCTTCAGCGATACGCAAAAGTGTCTTCTTGGTCTCCTCTTGAGAAGCGTTCGCAGCCCGCTGATAGAGATCAAGGGCCTGGGCCTCAATAGCCATAGCCAAAGAAATCACCTCTTCAATCACCTCAAAGTCGGTCGGATAAAGGGCTAGGTATTCCTCGGTGGTCAAACCGCCTTCCATCGCCTGCGCAGTCGCTGTTCGCTCAAACTGTTCACGGCTCTCCTGAGACGCGGTTATCTTTTGGTATTCAGCAAAGATGCGATCCTGATGTTTCGCCTCGATCTCACTGAGTTGAGCAAACAGTTCGTTTATTTTGGCATTGTTAACTTTGTCCGGCATTGAAGTGTAGAACTCTTGCAGACCGGCCTCCAGCGCATAGGCGACAAGCAATATTTCCTCCACCCCTTCTTTGCCGGTGAACAAGGACATGCCCGTGTCTTCCGGCCCGAAAGCGGTATTGCTGTCCCATGCCTTGATCCCCCCGGACATGTTGATGACATCAGGAAATCCTTTACCGGCAAGCATTTGCGCAGCGACCCGGCTGCGTCCGCCGATTGCTCAGTAGACGACCGTGGGCTTTTTAGGATCAAGTTCCGCACTGCGTTCAGCCAGCTCCGCTATGGGGATGAGTTTCGCCCCCGGTATATGGCCACGTTTGTATTCAGCGGGTTGACGCACATCAATCAGATTGTAGGCATCAGCTGAAAGCCCGTCCATATATTGCCTGCTCTCCGGGGCGTTCAGCGATTTCACCGGGGTGAGAAATTGTTTCCAGCGCATAATATTTCTGTTCTCTTTACGATTCTGAGATTTATTGATCAACAATGAGGGTTTGTAGGGGCAGACCTGCGTGTCTGCCCTGCCATAACGGGGCGAACACATAGGTTCTCCCCTACGGCACCCGCATACAAAATATGCAGGGGCACGATGGCATAAGGGGCCAAGTGTTTCCTGTTAAACCACTTATCCCTGATGCGGTTCATAATCAGTATAACCCTCAGCACCTGAAGTGTACCATAATGACATATCGTCACACGGCGTTAAGGGCCAGTTATTTTGAAAGCGTTCCACAAGATCCGGATTGGTGATATAGGGCCTGCCGAAAGCGACCATATCGGCCTCGCCGCTTGCTATCCGCTGCTGGGCATCATTTTTGCTGTAGCCGCAATTGCCGATAATAAACCCTTGATAGACTTGCTTAAACTCTTGCAGAGTCATGGGATCTCCCTGTTCATGAAAACCAAAGGCCAAGCCGTCCATAATGTGGAGATAAGCCAGACCGAGGCTGTTCAGTTTTTTGGCCACATAGAGAAAGGTCTCTCGGAAATCCGCACTGCCCATATCATTAAACACGCCGTTGGGAGACAGGCGCACCCCAACCTGATCAGCGGGGAAAACCTCCAGCACCGCCTCAAGAATTTCTTTCAGGATACGATACTTATTTTCAAGGCCGTTGCCATATTCATCGGTTCTCAGATTGCTTTTCGAGTCAAGAAACTGGTTAAGCAGGTAGCCGTTGGCCGCATGTACTTCCACCCCGTCAAAACCCGCTTTTTTTGCATTGATTGCGGCTTGTTTGTAATCATTGATGACCTCTTTGATTTCAGCCGTTGTCAGGGCTCGTGGTGTTTCATAGGATTTCTTTCCCAAAGGCGTATGGGTTCCATCGCCGTTCAGCTTGACCGCTGAAGCGGACACCGAAAGCTCCCCGTTATGGAAATCAGAATGAGAGGCCCTGCCGCAATGCCAAAGCTGGAGAAACATCAAGGCTCCGGTGGGTTTGACCTTGTCCGTCACCTTTTTCCAGCCCTCTGTCATCGCATCTGTATAAATACCGGGAGAGTCTACCCAGCCTATGCCCTGTTCTGAAATCGCCACGCCTTCAGTGATCAACAGACCCGCTGATGCCCGCTGGAAATAGTAATCAGCCATGAGATCATTGGCGATTCGTTCGGTACCGGCCCGGCCTCGGGTCATCGGGGCCATCACTATTCGGTTTTTTAGCTGTTTGCTTCCTATCTTGATTGGATCAAATAAATTCGCCATTTGTACATCTCCTTTGGGTTGGGTGGGTTTGCATAGGGTTGAAGTTGAATGGAAAATAAAGGAACAGGTGCTACTAAAAAAGTAGCATACCGGACAGGAAAGAATCCCGCAAGGGGATTGTAGAGTTCTAAAGTTGAATTTATTTCGAAAAAATGATCAGTTGGAGTCTTTTGAATTTTGCCTATCAGAGATTATAAAGGGTGTGATTAAAAGTGCGGTTAATCTATGCCGCCCTGCTCATACTGTCCCAATACCTGTTCCAATATCCATCCGCACGATCAACTCTCAGAGCAAGCATGATTCGGGCATTTTCCGGTGTCCACCATAAGGGTGTTGAAAAGAAGGGTGAGGCTTTAATATAATGTGTCAAGCCGTTTGATGCTGGACTCCAAACTGA
>CBDTVG010000065.1:0-8773 GCA_965363745.1 uncultured Candidatus Electrothrix sp.
AATAATTTTGATGCCCTTGACGGTATGGGTATCGTGCTCCTCCGGCAGAAAAAAGGGGTCGACGCTCTGAAATATTTAGAAAGAGCCGCATCCCTGAACAATAAGGATATGATGGTTCATGTGCATCTTTCCTTGGCGCATCAACAGCTCAAGCAGCCCGAACTCGCTGAAAAGGCCATGAAAGTTGCGAAAAAGATAGCTTCAACCCCAGAGGCTTTCTCTGAAATTCAGGAAGAAATCAAACTGATAAGCAAATCCTGAATATTTTTATCCGTGTGATCCGGTATGTGTCCGGTTTGGCGGGGAGTTCGCTCTGCCGAGACAGAGGCTGAACGCCTCTGAAAAACCTTCAATCTCTCTCAGACAAAAACGATATGAAAAAAATTGCTCAATGTATTTTGCTCGCCTCCTTACTTGCTCTTCAGTCATGCGGAGGTGACACCGACAATGCAACAACAGCCATAGATAAAAATAAAAAACCGATCAAAATAGGTTACATGATCTGCGATAGCTTGGAATTGTCCAATGAACGTTTCGCACCCTTTAATGCCTATATAGAGGAAAAAACCGGTCGCAAAGTAGAAATGGTATTGAAAAATACCTTTGAATTTGAAGCGCTTATAAAAAATAAAGAGATTGATTTTTTTCATGTCAACTCAATTATCGCTGTATTGCTCAAGGAAAAATACAAGGCTGACCTGTTGGCCATAGATATCCGGGGCAGGAATGGGTACAAGGCAAGCGGAACCATTATCGCCCGGAAAGACAGCGGCATAAAAACCATTGACGACATGCGTGGTAAGAGCATGGTTTTCGGCCCAGCCTTGGCGCCCTTCGGTTATATGGCTCAATATGCGCTCCTGCTGAAAAACGGTTTTGACCCAGAGACAGATTTTTCCCGCTATATTATTCCTGCCGGATCAGCCAAACATGACAAGGTGATCTACGGTGTGGAATTCGGCAAATACGACGTGGGAGCGGCACCCCGTATTGATTTGGATCGTATGGTGGACGCTGGGATAATTAACATGGATGATTATAATATCATTGCGGAAAGTGAGCCAATGCCTTACTGTACAATCGGCGCACGTGCGGAGGTAGATCCGGTATTAAAGCAGCAGATCAAGGAAATCACCCTGAATTTGAAACAGGATGAAAGCGTTTCCGTGGACGGTGAGGTGCTTAAGGTATTGAAACGGATGTTGATCGACGGGTTCGAGCCGGTTGTGGACAGCGAATATGATCCGATCCGGGAAAATCTTAAGCTGTGCAATATGGCTCCGTACAGAAAATATTAATATTTACTCTAAAAAAATACAGTCATGAAAAAGAACATAATTCTTTCTGCGCTTGTCGGAGTTGTTGCATTTTTTTTGACCCTGCAACCGGCGTTGGGTAAAGAGCTTGTTGTCAGCAAAGGTGTTATAGAAAAAGATACAACGTGGTCTGGCGAGATTTTAATCACCGGAGATGTGGAGGTTGCTGAAGGAGCGACCCTGATGATCATGCCCGGAACTGTTGTTCGGTTCGCCAAGGTTGAGCCGTTCGGCCCGCAAAAAATGTTCATGGATAAGGAACAGCATTTTTCCCGCGCTGAACTTTTTATCCGGGGTAAACTCTATGCCCAGGGAACAAAAGAACAACAGATAACCTTCACCAGCGCGGAAAAAGCTCCCAAGGCTGGCGATTGGGGATCGGTTAACCTACAAGGCACTGTGGGTAACATCCTTGAGTATTGCGTCTTCATGTACGGTCAAACTGCGGTGCATTGTCATTCATCTCAAGTCGTGATTGTCAACAGCACCTTTAAGCACAACGGTACGGCCATCGGCCAGAAAAATTTGAAAGACAATCCGATTAAGTGCGCTATCCCCATGCTCTATAATCTGATCACTGAAAATGGCGGCGGTATTCTTTTTGGAGGCGGCACCGCTCCCACGATTTCCCATAACGAAATAACCGGGAATGAGTTTTTCGGCATCTATATCAAAAAAGGCGGCAAGGCTGATATACGATTCAATAATATCACCAAAAACGGTAAAGGGGTTATCTTTTTCAAGGTGAAAGATGTCCTGTTGCGGGATAACAATATTGCCGACAACCTTAACTATAATATTTCCATGCTTGAAGGTCAGAGCGGTGATATCACGGCCCGCAGTAACTGGTGGGGAACGGTTGATGAAAAGAAAATCTCAGATAAGGTTATGGACAAGACTCGTGACCAAACTCTCGGCACAGCTGACCTGACTATTTTTTACACAGCTCCTGTTGTCGGGGCCGGGATTATTTAAGGTTCTCCGCCAAGAGAGGAATATATGTTGTTTTCCAAGCACCTATAAAGCCATTGCCTGTATGTATAATATACGTAATCTTCGTCAACTGCTGACTGGTAATTTTTTAGATACTGTCACCAAAGCCGCATTAGTGCTCTTGGTTGTGATCACCACCGTTATGTTAGTGCAAGAGAGGACAGCGACCAGCCATGCGGAAGGCTCCCGCCCTGACAATTCGGAACAGCTGAAGAAGATGTATCAGAAGCGAATTGATCGGGACAAAAAAATATACTTGGAAGTTGAAACGCTGTCCGGGCAAAAAAAGTATGCGGCTGCTTTGGATAAACTGCGGGAGATTCAGGAACAGTACCCGGATAACCCACTTTCTCTGATCTATCAGGCCCGCCTACAGTACAATATGGGAAAAATGGCCTCGGCCATTGAGAGTTACCGGCAGGCTGTAGATAAAGAACCGGATTATGTTGATCCAAAAACCCCTTTGTTTATAGGTAAGGCGATTATGGAACACCTTGATGAGTCCAAAGGAAAACTTGTCCGAGAAATTAAATTACGGCCTAAAGATAAGCAGATCCGACAGGCTCTTGATAAACTGCTCTATTTGCAACGCAGAGTGGCCGGTGGGTGTGAATAAGTGATGCGTTTAAAAATTCCAGAACTTTCCATAGTGACCGGGATAACACTCGGTGCGGGTGCTGTCCTTTTGACCCTGATGGGTAATCCTGTCAATTCAGGAATATGCATTTCTTGCTTTTTGGAAAATCTCGCCGGGGCGATGCAGATGCAGGATAATTTGCGCATGAGCTACATCAGGCCGGAGTTACTCGGTTTTCTGCTTGGCTCTTTTCTGATGGCCAAACAAGCTCGCCGTTTTCGGGTGACAGGCGGTTCCTCGCCGCTGATTCGTTTTTTCCTCGGCTTTTTTATGATAGTGGGTTGCGGTGTTTTTATCGGTTGCCCTATCAAAATGCTCCTGCGCTTAGGGGCCGGTGACCTGACAGCGGTAGCCGCTTTGCTCGGTCTGCTCTTTGGTATTTGGTTAGGAAGTAAGTATCTCAGGGCCGGTTCCGTGCTGGATCGTGAGCATACCCTGCCTGCTGTGAACGGCTATATTCTGCCGGTCATTGGTTTATTGCTCCTTGCTTTTGTTTTTTTAGAACCGACATTTATTCGGCAGGGATTAACAGGGCCAGCGGCCCAGCATGCACCGCTCTGGATTTCCTTAGCCATCGGTCTGTTGGTAGGAGCTTTGGCGCAACGATCCGGCTTCTGCATTACAGGAGGAATTCGTAATTTCTTGTTGTTTCGGGAAAAGACGTTGCTTTGGGGGGTTATTTCAACCTTTATTTCCGCTCTAATGATTTCGCTGATCAGCGGCCAGTTCAATCCCGGCATTGAGGCCCAGCCCGGAGCACATCCCTACCACGGTTGGACTTTTTTGGCTATGGTGTTGGTCGGACTTGCCGCCGTCATTGTTGACGGCTGTCCTTTCAGGCAGGTTATTAAAGCGGGAGAAGGAGATGTTGATGCGGGGATCACCTGTTTTGGCATGCTGACCGGTGCTGCTATGGTTATTACCTGGCAATTACGTAGCACTTCGGCGGGCCCGGTGTTTAACGGTAAAATAGCAACCCTTGTCGGTTTGATTTTTTGCCTGACGGTTATACTGAGCTATCGTAAAATTCCTGTCAAGCGATAAGCTTGGAAGGCCGGGAAGAATGAGATTATCCTCGTAATCGCCTTCCGAAATTGACGCATTAACTGTCATCTCCGTCGCCGAACTAGACAATTGCCCTTGACCATTGTCCACGCCGAACTTAATGTACACCGGCAATGAATACACGAAACGACATTGCGGAGCTGTCTGCGGAGCCGTTGACTCATTCGTCTGACCGACAAAAGGCAAACGAATGGGTTATGGTGGCGAAGGCGGATACGGCGGCTCTTTCAGATTGCTCCCTAGTGCTCAGTGCGGTGGGCATTGATCATCAAGTTGACCGGACAGCCTGTGTCATCCTGAGCCAAAGAAAAAACAGCGGCCAGGCTATGTCGGAATTGCGGGCCTTCCGCAAAGAAAACCGCAACTGGCCTCCGCCTCCTGATACAGTTCGTCCCGTCGTTCGCACAGACAACCCACCCACCCTGCTGATGTTCGGCCTCCTAATGCTCTTTTATGCGGTTACCGGCCCGTGGTCTTCCGGCAACCCTTGGTTTCAGGTCGGTGCCATTGACAGCAAGGCGATCCTAGAACAAGGGCAATGGTGGCGGTTGCTCACGGCCCTCACTCTGCATGCGGATCAGATGCATTTGGTGGGAAACTGTGTGATCGGTGGTTTTATGGTGCATCTGCTCTGCAAGACCATGGGCTATGGCGTGGGCTGGCTGGCCCTGATCCTTTCCGGCATGGCGGGCAATCTGCTCAATATCGCCTTGCGGGACACTCCCCATTATTCAGTGGGATTCTCAACCGCTGTCTTTGCGGCTATCGGCATCTTTTGCGGTCGACAACTCAGCAGCCGCACATCCTCTTTCGCCCGGCAACTTCTTCTCCCACTCGGAACCGGAATCAGCCTGCTGGCCATGCTCGGAAGCGAGGGCCAACGGACAGATCTGGGTGCCCATCTGTTCGGACTTGGTTGCGGCCTGCTCTGCGGCCTGTTGCTTCGGTTGACCAACCTTGATCTGATGGGCGATCGGCGAAGACCGCAACAGGTATTCTTCGCTTTTGCCCTCTTTTTGTTGCTGATCTGCTGGTTGTCAGCCACCCAAGTCATGCAACCAATAACCTGACCTGACACCTGATAGTCCTCCCTTCCTCCAAAAAAAAAGAAAAACACATCAGCCGAAAAGCAGAAAATACTTGTAAGACAACCCATTACGGTTTTTAATACCCAACTGATTCCCCAATCGAAGTCAGAAAAACTAAGAAGACACCCGCTATTTTGTCTATTGTAATGCAATATCAATTAATTATATACATATTATTATTAATAATTTTCCAGTATCAGATGTACTCATCACAACAGCCAAGGTAAACTTATGCCCATGAACGAACAGTCCCCCTGGGGGAAGAAGAAAAAACCGGGAACGCCGGAAGAATTTCTGGCCGCCTTAATTCAAAAAATCAGGGATGCTTTCAGCGAGGATAACAAAGAAACGCCGTCGCCCAAAGACAATAAAGATAAGAACGGCGACACTTCCGACGACGGCGGCCTTTTGGCTGGAATCGGCAAGGTGGCGTTGCTCATCTCAGCGATCATCCTGTTTCAGATAGTCTATTCCTCGTTTTACACAATTGAACCGGGGGAGCAGGGTATTGTCCTTCGCTTCGGCAAATACACCCGCACCACCGAGCCCGGTCTCCACTTCAAGATGCCCTATGTAGAGGACATGGTCAAAGTGGATGTGAAAACCGTGCGTAAAGAGGAGTTCGGTTTCCGCACCAGAACGCCGGGTAAGACCACTACTTTCAGCAAGGAGGGATTTGACAGAGAGTCCCTAATGCTCACTGGTGACAAAAATGTCATTGATGTAGCTTGGATTGTCCAGTACACCGTCAATAATCCAGTCAACTTTCTCTTTAAAGTACGCAACGTGACCCAAGCTGTGCGTGACAACTCGGAAACGGTGATCCGCCGCATTGTCGGCAATATGGATTTTGACTATGTGCTCAGTAATCGTGGAATCTTGGCGGGCATGGCCAAGCAGGAACTCCAGCATGACCTCAATAAGTTGGAAAGCGGTGTCAGTATCGATACCCTTCAGCTTTTAGATATCACCCCCACAGACGAGGTCAAGCCCGCGTTTAATGAGGTGAACATGGCGGATCAGGACATGAAACGCTTAGTTAATGAGGCAGAGGAACGTTATAACCAAGTCATCCCCAAGGCCCGTGGTTCCGCAAAACAAATCATTGAAGAGTCCCACGGCTACGCTGCTCAACGGATCAATGACGCAAGAGGTGAGACCTTCCGCTTTAAGGCCATTGTTGCTGAATACCAAAAAGCCAAGGAAGTCACCAGAAGCCGTATGTACCTTGAGACCATGCAGAAAATTCTGCCCAATGTGAAGCAGGTGTATATTATGGACAGCGGCAAACAGAATGTGCTGCCCCTCCTCAATCTGAGCGACATATAGCCACAGCCACAACGTCTTTATGTCTCATGCTACAGACAGTCACTCAACAACAGCAGGATACGAACAGATTATGAAACAGGTCATAAAAATATTTGCCCTTGTGCTTGTCGCCGCTATTATCGCCACCGTCTGGGATGGATTTTATATCCTCCCGGAAGGCAAACAAGCGGTTATCACCCAATTTGGTGCTCCGGTCGGCAGCCCGGTTACCACTGCCGGGTTGAAGATGAAAACCCCGTTTATCCAGCATGTACGTTTCTTTGAAAAAAGAGTGCTGATCTGGGACGGTGATCCAAACCAGATAGCCACCAACGATAAGACCTTTATTTACATGGACAACACCGCCCGCTGGCGGATCACCGATGCCCTCCTCTTCTTGCAGGCTGTAGGCAACCAAAATCGCGCTCAAACCCTGCTGGATGATATCATCAACGGCTCGGTGCGGGATCTGGTCAACCAGAATGATTTGATTGAGATTATCCGTTCCTCCGACTGGAGCCAGGATTACGTGACTGGAACCTCCTCCTCCAGTGATATGACCAAGCCGCCGAAAACAGGACGTAATAAAATCAGCGAAATGGTGCTGAAGCAGGCCTCCAAAGATACACTCAAATATGGTATTGAGCTGATTGATGTTATGTTTAAACGGGTCAATTACATCCAATCCGTTCGGGAAAAGGTGTACAGCCGGATGATCTCTGAACGAAAAAGGATCGCTGCTGAAAAAAGATCTATGGGTGAAGGCCGTAAAGCGGAAATCCTCGGCAAGGTGGATCGTGAATTAAAGGTAATCACCTCTGAAGCTAAACGTCAGGCGACCGAGATCAAAGGTAAGGCTGATGCTGAAGCGACAAAACTCTATGGTGATGTCTACAGTAAACATGCGGAGTTTTACTTTTTTCAGAAAAGTTTGGAAAGTTACCGGAATATAATCACCGGCAACACCTCTCTGATTCTTTCGCCAAAATCTGAGTTGTTTCGATATCTGGAGTCAACCACGGCCCCTTAAATTATGAACGTGAGGAGGAAGTAAAATGCTTATCACAAACACGGAACAGGTCTACGGAAAAAGAATTACCGCATTTTACGGTGTAGTCTCCGGCAGCACGGTCAGAGCCAAACATGCGGGCCGAGATATGATGGCTGGCCTCAAAAATATTTTCGGCGGAGAGTTGAAGGGATATACAGAGCTGTTGCAGGAATCCAGAGACGAGGCGATTGAGCGAATGAAGGCGCAGGCCAAGCAGCTCGGAGCCAACGCTGTGGTCAATGTCCGGTTCTCCACCTCTTCTGTGGCCGCCGGGGCCGCCGAGATCTATGTGTACGGCACAGCCGTTTCAGTGGAGTGAGATATGGAGGCTTTGTATCAACTGTTCTTTTTCCTCATCCTTGTCTCGGCAGGCTATATATTCGGCAAGATTGCTGAAAAAAGGCATTACACCTCTATCAAGGAGCGGGAAAAGGAGTATCTCCGACTGCCGACCACCTCTGGCAAACATGTTGTAGGAACCGACAGGGAGGTGAAACAATCGCATCTGGCGACCGGCAGCGTGGTTATCTCTGTGGATTATTTCAAACGGGTTGTCGCCGGGCTCCGCAACTTTTTCGGCGGCAATATCCAGGCCTACGAGACCTTGGTTGATCGGGCCAGACGGGAAGCGGTTCTTCGCATGAAAGAATCCTGTCCAGACGCAGACCAGATCATTAATCTGCGTCTGGAAACTGCTTCTATTTCAAAGGGCGGCAAGGGAAAAATTGGCTCTGTGGAGGTGTTGGCCTATGGCACGGCAGTTTATTTTCGGGCTGATGTTGGTGGGAAATGAGTTAGAGAGCCCAGTACCCAAAAAATGAATCGTCTAACAACAAGATTCCACAAACATTGGACAGCATTTTTCCTCGCCCTCATCTTGCTCGGCATCGCAGGGGTGCAAGCCAAACTCTTAGTCATTGTTCAATATGATGTAACTGCGGAAGAACTTGTGAAGAACAGCGGCAAGATTGCCTTGCTGCAAGGCGAAATCTTTACCTATGGGGTTGGAGGCTGTATTTTGCTTCTCTGCAATATCGGTATACTTGCACAGGAAAAGTTTTTCGCCGCCGCCTTAAAGCAGAAGAAAGCAGCACCACGGGACGGCCACCGCTGGCAAGATTTTTCCATACTCCTGATACTTTTTTACCTGATCAGTTTCTGTGTGTTCTATACCTTGGATGGTACTTTTACCAAGGTATTAAGCACAACTCCATACTGCTATTCTCATCCTGTGTTCAAAATCTATCAGCCGCTTTTTCAGAAAGTTTTTACATCCGTTCTTGATAAAATTTTTGAGACAGGCCGCAAAACGGCT
>CBDTVG010000066.1:0-8761 GCA_965363745.1 uncultured Candidatus Electrothrix sp.
TTGTGGACAGAATTAAGGAGTTGCAACAGGCGGGCACGGCCAACGAAGAAATCGCGGTCTTGTTCCGTTCCGGTTTCCATTCCTACAAGCTGGAGATGGAGTTGTCCAGCCATTGTCTGGAGTTTGAAAAGCGGGGCGGTATGAAGCTGACCGAATCAGCCCACATCAAGGATGCGCTCTCTTTTCTGCGGGTACTGATCAACCCTTGGGATAATCTTTCTTGGAACCGGATGCTCTTGCAACTGGAAAAAGTCGGCCCTAAAACCGCCCGAAAGATTATTGATACGGTCACGGATCAGGACAATCCCCTTGCCGCTTTGCTGGAGTATAAAACCACAGCGCAATGGAAAGAGAGATTGCAACGGCTGGCTGAGGCCTTGGCTGGCATGTGCCGATCCGACCTGACCCCGGCAGGTATTTTTGATCTGGTGATGGACTACTATGAGCCAATTTTCGAGAGGCTCTATTACGATGATTATCCGAAACGGCGGCGTGATCTGGAGCAGATCAAGGCTTTGATCGGTGGGTATGGGGACTTACAGTCCTTTGTTGACGATACGGCCTTGGATCCTCCTGAATCCTCCCCAAAAGCGGATGCGGATGAGGAGAAGAAACTCATTCTCTCCACCATCCACTCGGCCAAAGGTTTGGAATGGGACGTGGTTTTTGTTATCGGGCTGGCTGAAGGGCGTTTCCCTCATCAAAAGGCTGTGCCGGGTGAGCAGTGGGAAGAGGAACGGAGGCTGCTCTATGTGGCGGCCACCAGAGCAAAAAAACAGCTCTTTTTGACCTATCCCAAAACGATCATGACCCCGGACAGGAAATTTCTCAACGTCGCCATGTCGCCCTTTCTTCGGGAGATCAATCCAGGGCTGTATGAAAATGATGATCCGGCTCCGACTCCCGCATCCGCTTTTCGCAGCGGCTTTGGCGGGGGAATCCCTGAACCGTCAGTCGGGAAAAACAAAACAAGGCTCCAGTCCGCCCGCACCGAGTTTGCCGAGGGCATGATGGTCAGGCATCCTTTTTTCGGCATCGGTAAAGTTAAGGCTGTTCCGGCTCCGCGACGGATTGAGGTTTGTTTTGACCGGCACGGGGATAAAATTTTGCATCTGGATTATGCTCAACTTGAAATTATGGGGTAAATCTAGGCAACAGTTATGGCACTTTAAATACAACAGAACCATGAAACAAATCTTTCTCCCTCTCGGGCTGTTGCTGGCGGCGGTTTTCGCCCTTGCTCTGCCGACTGCGGGTATTTTTATCTCAGAGCACAACGGGATACGGCTCTTTATTTGTGTTATTTTTTTAGTCAGTGGCTATCAAACCGGAACCAAGGGAATGCCCTTGAACAAGGGGATGCTTCCTGTTCTCCTGACCGCCGTTGCAGTATCCCTCTTTCTGTCTCCCCTATTGGGACTTGCGGTCAGTCGGGTGATCAGTCTTCCTCCGTCGCTGATTACCGGCTTGATCATCATCTGCGCGGTGCCGCCCACCCTGTCATCAGGAACCGTGATCACCGGAGTGAGTCGGGGTAACACCGTGTTAGCCTTGATGCTGACGATTTTCCTCAACCTGCTGGGTATCTTGACCCTGCCGTTCATGCTTGACCTCTGCCTCAAAGCGGCGGGCCCGGTTGCGATTAATCGGAGTGCTTTGCTGGTGAAGATGCTGTTGCTGGTTCTGCTGCCCTTTGTCCTCGGCAGACTGATCAGGGTTGCGGCGAAAAAAAAGCGGGTGTCGGCGAACTGGAGCTATGTCAACTCAAGTTGCGTCATTCTGGCGGTCTATGCCACACTTGCGGTTTCTAAAGCACAATTATTCAGCATCGGCGCGGAAGAATACGCCCTGATTTTGTTCTCGGTATCCCTGATTCACACCCTGCTCCTCTGCATCAACGCCTTTGCGGCGAAGATGCTTGCACTCAATCCCGCTGACAGCCGGGCGTTGATCTTTGTTGTCTCTCAGAAAACCTTTCCGGTCAGTTTGGCCGTGCTGGCCGGTATGAAGGTCGATACGGGCAAGGCTGTGATTGTCTGCCTGATGTTCCATTTTTTTCAACTTTTTGCGGACTCGCTGCTCGCCTCATATTTTCAACGGAAGGCGGTATGAAGCGGCATGAAAAAAGGGAAGAACCAGTGTGGCTCCTCCCTTTTTGTTCACTACCTTGTTACTTCTGTATCAGTTTTTTTTGCCTTCTAGTTCTTTATTGAGACGCTCACGTTCAGCCTTGAGATTATTGTAATCCTCTTCAACCTTACATAGGGAATCATCCTGCCGTTCCTTGATCTCCTGAACTTTTTCCTCGATTTTTTCTTTCCTGACCTGCAAACCCTCTGCCCCGAACAGGGTATTGGCGAGATATTTAAAAGAAAAAAACAGTAAGGCCTCATCGTCCTTTTTAATCTTGTCAACCGTTTCCTGATCAACTTCATAGGTATCAAGAAAGGAGCTTTCAAAGACAAAACGGCGGAAATGATCCAGATCCGTGGAAGCCATAAAGAACATCCTTTGAGCCGACTCGGAGAGGGTCGCCTGATGGCCGAAAGACTTGCGGCGCATGATCAGTCGCAACCACTCCTTGTTCATGTCATCACGAATGTCAACGCCTTGGTCAGCTCGCCATTCACCGATAGTCCACTGTTTCTTTTCCTCAAAACCTTTGCAATGGGGTTCTTTAACCAAAAAGAAGAATTTTTCCTCTTTAGCATCCTCCTGGCCACCTTCATGAAAATCAGCCATTCCCACCGGATAATAACGACAGGCTGTAGGCCGATCCTCATATACGGTGCAGCCTTCAGGGGTGACAAAAGGGCAACCGTCCGTCCCTTCCGCCATTTTCATCTGCACACCGGGCATATCTGTTTTTTCCAAAAAGGTAGGCTCTGTGTACTCGACAATAAATTCATGGGCTGGTATACCCAGTCGTTTACGCAATACCATGATGTCATAGGGTGTCAGCACGATCTGGATATTATGGCAACAGGCCGTGAAACAGCTGACTCCCGGATGGCACTCAAATTGCAATGCTGAATCGAGGGTCAGTTTCTCAGGCATGATGTTTGACGGATTTTTATCCGTTGCCTCCTTGAAATCGCTGTCCATATCAACGCCTTTATTATCGCTCATTGTATTCCTCGTTTTTTATCAATTATTGAGAATGGTTGTTTTTTAACAGCCTGAAAAAGGCGCAATGGATCACGTCATTTTTCAGCTGAATGTGATGTTTGTATCTGAAGTATATTAGATTGACAGCTTTGCCCGTCCTTCGGCGAGAAACTTACGGATGTTGCAGATGCAGACTATATATTACCATCAAGGGGTATGCTGTCAAACAAATTTTCCGGGCGTGGGTTGGATACGACTGTTCTGTTCTTTTCTGAATGCAAGCTGTCGCTTGCTTTTATCCCAAAAGAAACTATAATTCTTAATAGAACCTGATCGGTCAGAGGATAGGTTGTAAGGGCTGTTCGTCTCTAACCTATATTCACGCTATCATTAACATATACAGAGATATGAAGAAAATATTTTGCAATCCGATTGATTACAGTAAGGTTGAGACGTTGATCTATCATCTTCCTGACGGCCCTACCTTTTCTATGGAAATGAACGGCGGCGCTCAAGATTTGTTTGACTTGGAAATGGAGCTCGGAGATATTTGCGACACCTCGGATATTGACGGTGTGATTCATTTTTTTCCCAGAGGAAACGCCTGATTGTTTTTTGACCGGACTTTGTTTTTTTCGCTGTAAAAATACATTATTTCGTCAATACAACATATTGCGCCGTATATCGACATGTCTCATTTTTCCATCCTTGATATAAGCGGGGATCACCACGTCCATACCCGTTTTTGTAATCATGCTGACGGTGAAATGGAAGAATATGTGGTCGCCGCAATCAGTAAGGGGTTGCGGAGCCTAACCTTTCTGGAGCACTTGGAATGCGGGCTTGTGTACGATCATCGTATTTGGCTGACCCCGGAGCTGTTCAGGGAATATTTCCGAGAAGGGCGACGACTGCGAAAAAAATACGCTGATCAAATTACAGTCAGGCTCGGGGCTGAAATCGGTTATAACCCTGTTGCGGTTGATGAGCTTCTGGCGATGCTTGCCAGTTTTCCCTTTGAGCACCGAGGTCTTTCTTGCCATTTTTACTTTGACGGTCAGGAACACCTGAATATGCTCAGTCGCCGACCGGAACACATACGTAAGTTGCAGGAAATCGGCCCGGAGCGTGTTCTGGATACATATTTCAACAACCTGATTCAGGGCTGTGAGCATATCCCCTGCGACAAGCTCTGTCATCTTGATGCGGCGTTACGGCATAATACTGGTGTTTTTCTTACAGATTACCATAACGAACTTATTGAACGATTATTTATGGTTATGTTGGAAAAAAATATAGCTCTGGAAGTGAATACATCGGGGTATGAATTACGCTCTCAACCCTATCCGACCTTGGATCTGATTAAGCGAGCGCAAGAATTAGGCATACCGCTGATCATAGGCTCCGATGCCCATCGGCCTGAACAGGTCGGTCGTTTTTTTGAGAAATCAGCCAGTTTTTTCGGGTGATCTCGATTAATACGAATACCCACATCCCTTCCCACTCTTTTTTGTAAATAAAGCCTGTCTCATCAAAGCGTCCCGTCCATAAACATCATTATAGAAATGAACCGTGCCGTCATTTTGATCAATTCGCACTGTGCGATAGATAATATGCACGGGCAACGGTTGCTTCAAGACGAATATTTTTCTTTTTTTTCGGGCAATTTTTTTTCGCAACTGTTTTTTAGATATCCTCTGATGATCATTATTAAGAATATACCAAGCTAAATCCACAGGCCTGCTCAGTCTAATGCAACCGTGACTGAAAGAACGTTCGGTGCGACTAAACAGACTGCGGCTCGGCGTGTCATGCATATACACATTATTGCTGTTGGGAAACATAAATTTAATTGTGCCTAAGGCGTTGCCGGAACCGGGTTCCTGCCGCAATCTATATTGATTGATTCCACTGCCTATCCTTGCCCAATTTATACTTTCAGGAGCTATCTCTATCGCATTTTTTTGCCAGCCTGCAAAAATACGGATACGCTGTTTTCGCAAATAATTTGGATTTTTTTTCATCTTTCCGACTATTTCATTGCGGGCGATGGAGCTAGGAATGTTCCAATAGGGATTAACCTCAATATAGGTCATAACCTGATTGAAAACAGGGGTTTTATGATCTGATTTGCCGACGATAATCGGCATGGTGATTTCTATCTTTTGATCATTAATGCCTGTAAGCTGAAAACCAGCGATATTGACCAGTATTCGTCGACCGTCAAGTTTATGAGGCAACCAACGCCAACGTTCCATATTTAGAATGATCGTGTTGATACGATTCCGTATCGGAATATTGAGAGCCGCCAAGGTGTTCCTTCCGACAATGCCGTCTTGACGGAGGTTATGACGAAATTGAAAATGTTTCACCGCCTTGACCAATTTGCCGGTATACGATATACGGGGGCGAGGGAGGGCGACAGACGGTCGCCAAGAGGGAGGGAACAGGAAAGGAGCGAACGAATTTGTTGCGAAAGCCGTTGCCGCAGAAAAAGTTAGCTGCACGGGAAGTCTGCGTCCTATTTTTGCCGCTATGAAATATGGAGGCGGGATGAGGGGAAAATCCTGCAAGTCTCCTGTAATAAATAATCGTTCCGCAAGCACATCAAGCCGGGAATCTTCCATACCCCGTCTCAGCATTTTGCCCTGCGGAATTTCCGGCCATCCGCCTTTGGCCGCTAATTTTCTGTATGCTGCGAGCAATTTTTTTAAGGACTGATATTCCTGATACTGAGGGGCTTGAACTTTAAGGAAAAACGATAGATCAGGAGCTGTCACGGCTTGCCGGATAACGTTCTGAATATCAATTTCCTTATGAAGGGCGGCGGCAAAATTTTTTGAATCAAGCATACAGTCGATGATCCGTCCTTCCCGCATATCTGTAATATAGGCTGACAAGGCCAAAGTGAGCATGATGTCAAGCTCGGCGAGATCGTTTGTCTCTCTGCTGTTTAATAAATTTTTTAGAGTTGAAACTCGATACCGTTCTGGGTTCAGTCCCTCCTCACTCGCTTTATGTAAAATTGAGAATAAAATATAGGCGTTACGACTTGGCCCGTACTCCGTCACCCAGTAGGGGGCAATATCGTTCTTCATATACAGGTCGAGCAAAAAAGTATCTAATATTTCAGGGCGATCCCGAGGAGATACGAAACCGAGTTTGGTGGACGGTCTGTTTTCAAGTATCCAGAACACGCTTTTCCGCAACGGAGGCATCGTCGCCGCGGGGACAAGCCTTACGTTGTTTTCGGCTTCCTCATTGATATGATGCTGCGCCTGAACGGAAAAGCTGAAGAGGAGCAATGCTGTTATCAGAACGCAGGCAACCGAAAATTTCGCTGAGATCATCTGGCAGATCGAATTTTCATAATCTTGGATTAATTCGAAAAAATGAGTAGTCACGGGAAGCGACAAAGGCACAGGAAAACACCCCTGTGCCTTTTCAAACTTCTTTTATGCAGGCCGTTACTTGTTGTTTATGTCGTTCCTAAAACAACTCAGCATTTGTATGCGCTACTTAATAGCGATAATATTCAGGCTTATAAGGGCCTTCAACATCAACGCCGATATAATCCGCCTGCTCTTTATTGAGCGTGGTCAGGTGCGCGTCAATTTTTTGGAGATGCAGTCGAGCCACCATCTCGTCCAATTTTTTGGGCAGGAAGTAAACCTGATTTTCATAAACAGTGGCATTGTTCCATAACTCGATCTGGGCCAGCACCTGATTGGTGAATGAGTTGCTCATCACAAAGCTGGGGTGACCGGTGGCGCAACCGAGGTTGACCAGTCGTCCTTCAGCCAGCACAATGATGCGCTTGCCGTCCGGGAAGATCACATGATCCACCTGCGGCTTGATGTTTTCCCATTCAAGTTCCTTAATACCGGCGATGTCAATTTCTGAATCAAAATGACCGATATTACAAACAATGGCCTGATTCTTCATTGCATCCATATGCGCTCTGGTGATGACCGTCAGATTTCCCGTGCAGGTGACAAAAATATCACCGACCGGGGCGGCCTCTTCCATGGTGACCACTCGGTAGCCTTCCATAGAGGCCTGTAAAGCGCATATCGGATCAATTTCAGTCACCAAGACTGTAGCCCCCATGCTTCGCAGGGCGTGGGCGCACCCCTTGCCCACATCGCCGTAACCGACCACAACGGCGATTTTACCGGCGATCATCACGTCTGTGGCCCGCTTGATCCCGTCAATCAGGGACTCTCGGCAACCGTAGAGGTTGTCGAATTTTGATTTAGTGACCGAATCATTGACATTGATCGCCGGTGAAAGCAATTCTCCGGCTTTGGCCATTTCGTTCAGACGATGGACTCCTGTGGTGGTCTCCTCAGAGATACCTCTGATATCTTTCATCATTTCCGGATATTTTTCATGCATGATCTGGGTCAGGTCACCGCCGTCATCGAGGATCATATTGGGCCGCCAGCCGTCGGGGCCAAAGATGCTCTGTTCAATGCACCACCAGAATTCCTCATCCGTCTCACCCTTCCAAGCGAAAGTGGGAATACCGGCTTCAGCCATTGCAGCGGCGGCCTGATCCTGGGTGGAAAAAATATTACAGGAAGACCAGCGTACTTCAGCTCCCAGCTCCACTAAGGTTTCCATCAGCACAGCAGTCTGGATGGTCATGTGCAGACATCCCGCGATACGGGCGTTTTTAAGGGGCTTGTCCTTACCGTATTCTTCACGAAGCGCCATCAGACCCGGCATTTCGGTTTCAGCAATAGCAACTTCCTTGCGTCCCCATTCGGCAAGGCTCATATCCGCCACTTTATAATCACTCATAGTGTATGATACTCCAATATAATTTAATGATAAATTTTTTATTACAGGCCCACAAGGATACGGTCCGCACCTTGCGGATACGTTTTCAGATACCAGCCGCGCTCTTTAATTCCTCAGCCTTGTCTGTGCGCTCCCAGGTGAAATCCGGCAACTCCCGACCGAAATGGCCGTAGGCGGCGGTTTGAAGATAAATAGGGCGCAGAAGATTAAGCTGCTGAATAATTGCCTTGGGTCGCAGGTCAAAAATTTCGTCAACCAACTCTGTCAAACGTGCTTCAGAAATCTTACCGGTGCCGAACGTTTTTACATTGATGGAAACCGGTTTTGCGACACCGATGGCATAGGCCACCTGCACCTCTACTGTGGAAGCCAGTCCAGCCGCCACAATATTTTTAGCAACATAGCGTCCCATATAGGAAGAGGAACGATCCACTTTGGAAGGATCCTTACCGGAAAAGGCCCCGCCGCCATGCGAGCCCCGCCCACCATAAGAATCAACAATGATCTTCCGTCCGGTCACTCCGCAGTCGCCCACCGGACCACCGATGACAAAGCGACCGGTTGGATTGATAAAATACTTGGTTTTTTCATCAACCATATTTTCCGGCAGAATTGGTTTGATAATTTCCTCCACGACCCCTTCTTTCAGATCCGCATAGGAAATATCAGGGCTGTGCTGGCTGGAGAGAACAACGGCCTCAATTCGTTGCGGAACATCATCTTCATATTGAATCGTGACCTGACTCTTGGCATCGGGACGCAACCAAGGAAGCAGACCCGACTTGCGCACTTCGGCCTGTCGTTGTACCAATCTATGCGCATAGGTGATAGGCATGGGCATGAGAAC
>CBDTVG010000067.1:0-8752 GCA_965363745.1 uncultured Candidatus Electrothrix sp.
TGAAGAATCAAAAAGTTACACTGATTGTTTCAACACCCTTCATATAATATACTATAATTTTTCCAGAAAATAATTGACGTTATTTTTTCATTATGATTTACTAAAATAAACAACGTTAATTTAACCTGATAAAGGAGAGGTTATGGAGAAAATTCAAATTCAAGGCCGTATCCAATATATTCCTGGTTCGTGGGGATTTGATACGCCGACTCGGAATGCGAGTGTTGAGATTATCGATATTGATCTTGGCGGTTCAGATGATATACTCTGGTGCGGAACAACTGATCATGATGGAAAGTTTTCCGGGACCACTAAAGAATGGCAGGATACTAAAGCTATCACTGTCTGGGTACAAGAGTCCTTATTTCCCTTTCGTGGCCACTGGGAAAAAAAAAGGGTTCCAGATCCAACGGATCTGCTTCTTCTGAAGCTGCGTGTCAAACAGGCCGGAAGAATACACGAAGTCTTTCCCTTTCTAAATTTAGCTCCGATTCCAGTGATTGTACCGTGGGGTCCTCCAACGGTTCTTACCAAAGATTCGCGGGCCTTGATCATCCTCAACAACCTTGTTGACATTGGAATCCCTGACTTCAGGGATCTTTATAGATTTTTGGAAGCATCTGGAGATAATGTTGCCCGTACAATCTTAGGCCCTTTCTATAAATCCATCACCTCACTCAATGGTTCGGAGGCAACTCTTGATGCATTCTGCAATGCACTCCGAACTGTTGCACAGTTACAAGGAGTTAAAGCGGTTGACGCCATCATTAATATGCATGGTAGCACTAACAGAATTTTTTTCTACGATGGAGGAGGTCATGGAATTGAGGTATCAGAAGTTCAAACGCAACTTGTAGCACTTGGCATCCAAAACAAGCTGAGAATGGTCTATAATACATGTTGCTATGGAGGATCGCATGCTACGGAATTATGCGCAGGCGGCTTCAATGCCGCTATAGGTGCTCGGAAGGTCAACGCAAATAGCCCTAGCGAGTACCCTGTCCTGCTGTCCTTGTGGGCAGCAGGTGGCAATCTCAAGAATGCCCTTGCAGCCGCACAAACTCCGGCGTTGCGAGAGCCTATGGATGCCATTGCGCGTCACATGCTTCCTCACCATGAGGTTGATAGTTATAAAACGATTACCGGCAACAAAAATCTGACAATCGAATCGTCAGGCCGTTGACGTTCTGCCTATCCTGTAGTGTTTTTGGTCAGATCAGATAGTAGGTGGTTCTCAATCTACGCAAGTTTGATCTGACCAGAACTCAAACCACCGTCAGCTAGAAGCTGGGTGTTTTGTTTCACGGCTTCCGTCCTGCGCGGCGTGGTAATCCTGCTATGCTTCCCAAATTTGATGTATTCGTAAAGAGTCCTGATTTTTCATTTTTCTCCTCGTAATCTCTTGAGTTGTCGTTGCTAAAAGCGCAAATTTTGACTTTTAGTTATGAGTCCGCCGGAGGGGAGCATTCTCAAAAAGTCGGTAAAATATACAACCGTCGATCACCTTTCAACTATTTGTTTTAAAGTGGATTTTATTTTTACACTGGACAGGCTGTCAGTGTAAATCATGATCAGCTATCCCGTTTTGGATAATTTTGGCCGCTTGCTTGAGCATATTGCTTTTACAATCTGCTTTATGATATTTGACGATCGACCTGTAACAGATTAATTTTACTTTTGAAAAAGAACACTATTGCATGGTTTTGATCTCCGACTTTTTGGGAATGCTCCCCGCCGGAGAGACCTCCTAAAAAAAGATAAATCGCCACCCGCCAGTCCCAGACATGCAGAATCGGGTAGGTAATGGCATTAGTGCCGATAATGGTTGCTTCCATAACTCTTTCTTCTTGAAATATCGTATAAATTTGGCTTTTAAGATAGACGTTAGGCTCGATACCGATCACCGCCCATAAAAAAAGGCTGCATCGCCAACAAGCGATACAGCCCAAAAAAAATATTGAAAAAAATCTTAAAAATTACATCACAATCCCGTAACCCGCGAGCTGGCCTGCATAAACCATAACAAAACGAATTACAGCTCCTCCTATAAGAACGAGAATTGCGCTGGCATTCATCAAGAAAATTCCTGAAGAAGTCAGTTCTTCTGGATGCTTGCCGGTTACCTCAAGAAACTTGAAGACAATCGCCAGAGGAAGAACGACACCGAGGGTGACAGTGCTCATAAAATACGGGAAATACTCATGCGAGGTGCTGAAAAACGGCATAATCGCCTGCTGATGAACAGCATCACCCGTATAATGCCCGTAATACATGAGAAGAAGCACTAAGATCTCAGTGAAGATAAGCCAGATATCCAGCTTGGTGAAGAAGAGTTTAACCTCCTTCTTTTTAGCCACGATAATCATCACAGCGGCCCCGGTGCTCATGCCGCTGACCAGAAACAGTATCGGCAGAATGGCGGAGTTCCATAGAGGACGGGCAACAAAAGTGCTCAACAAAATACCGGTGTAAATAATCAGCAACACCCCGGCGACAACATTGATCTTGGCTATTCTCAGGAGATATGGCCGCATGCTGTTGGACAAGTTCCTGATAAAGTCATTCTTTATCTTGGCGTTCACCTCATCGGGCAATGCGGCAAGGGCATAAATAATCATCAACGGATAGATAATCAAAACAATCCAAGCACCCCAGCTCATGGGGGAAACCGGCTGAAAAGTCAGATAAAACCAAAAACCGTTCAGTTTTCGTTCCAGATCTAAAAAAAGAAAAAACAGACCTATGGTGAGCAAAATCGGAGCGAGCACCGGAATCTGCCAGGAACAGGTGCTGTTGACAGATCCGGTTTTGCCAGGACGGAGGTAGTTGATTGCGCTCATGGTCATCAGACCACCAGCCAGTCCGCCGAGAAAGAGGTAAATCGCCACCCGCCAGTCCCAGACATGCATGACCGGGTAGGTAATGGCGTTGATGCCGGTAATACTCCGTTCAACGACCTCGGTACCGGTAGAAATCAATTCCATAATTTTTCCTCCTTAAGCTCTTTTAGCGAATTGATTGATATAGTAGACTTTCGGCTTGGTGCCCACCGCCTTTTTCAAGAGCCGAGAACTGTTTTTTTGCAGGATACTGACAATTTCGCTGTTCGGATCATCAAGGTCGCCGAAAATGCGTGAGCCGCCGATACAGGTAGCGACACAGGCGGGTTGTTTTCCCTCACGCACTCGGGGTTGACAGAAAGTGCATTTTTCAGCATAGCCGTGTTCCTCGTTGATAAACCGGGCACCGTAAGGACATGAGACGATACACGCCTTGCAGCCGACACATTTTTTTCGGTCGATCTGGACAGTGCCGTCTTCCTCTTTGTGCGAGGCCCCGGTCGGACAGATACTCACACAGGGAGCATTATCACAATGATTGCAAAGTTCCGAGCGAAATTCGCTCTTGAGCGCGGGGAATTTACCCTGCACCATCTCAAGCACCCGGGTGCGGTAGTGTTCCGGCGGCACATCGTTTTCACTTTTGCATGCCACCACACATGCCATGCAGCCGATGCATCGTGACTGGTCAATGACCATGGCGTATCTGGGCATCTCAGGCCTCCTTGATTATCTTGACAAAGTTGACTCTCATACCGGTTCCTCCGGTGATAGGATCAACAATATATTTGGTTATAAGCTTCTGGTCGTCGGCACCGCTTTTATTGGCCCGGCTCAGTCCAGGCGCATTATGGCCGAAACCGTGGACCATGTAGACGCAGTCTGTGCGGATTCGTTGCGTGGCTCGAACTTTCACCTTATTGCACCGCACCCCGTCCTGATTTTCTAAAATAACGAGTTCACCGTTTTTGACGCCGAGGCGGTCCGCTTCGTTTTTATTCAGCCAGACCTCATTTTCCTTCTGAAGCTCCCAGAGGGATTGGGTATTGATCGTCCGGCTGAAGGTATGCACCGGGCTACGGCCGTAGAGGAGACGGTACATCCCCTCTTTTGGATGATCAACCGCTTCGTATTTGGGAACCGGATCAAAACCTTCATCTTCAAGTTCTTCGCTGTACAGTTCAATTTTCCCGGAAAAGGTATCAAAAACGGGTGGATTGTCTTTAGTGATATAGGGCGCAGCACTGTTGGGAATGCTGACATAACCGGTGTCGGCAAGTTTTTTAAAATCAATGCCCCACGCCTTGGCCTGACGGCGCGTCCGTTCTTCCCAGGCATTCATCCCTTCGCCCTTGACCGCATACTCACTATATCCCATTTTTTTGCAGAGTTCACTGCCTATCCACCAAGCTGGCTTGGTGTCATATATGGGTTCCACGGCAGGCTGCCGGATGGCGACTCCGGCCTCACGGGTACTGATTTTAAACAGACCGTCATGCCGTTCAAGATAGGTGGATTCGGGCAGAATAACATCCGCCAGCATCACTGTTTCCGTGGGGTACAGATCTATCGCAACCAAGAGATCAAGATTATCAATGGCTTTGCGGGTCAATCTTTGATCAGGCAGGGACATCAATAGGTTGGTACCGCTGACAAACCATGCCTTGATCGGATACGGATCTCCGGTGATGGTCGTGTCTCGCAAAACCTGGGTCAGTCCTTCGCCGCCTGCGAATGGATAGTCGCCCTTGATAACAGAGGGTTTACTCGGAGCCGGATATTTCGGAATCCCGTCGTTAAAACCAGCGAATTTAGCTTTGGGAGGCAACCACATGCCGCCTTTACGACCGTAACTGCCGAGCAGAGCGTTGATGATTGCCACAGCCCGCACCCGTTGGGCATCATTGCCGTACCAAGAGACATGGCGACCAGGGTGAATCACAACGTTGGGGGCGTACCGACCAATTTCACGCACAGCTTCGACAATTTGCTTTACGGGCAGATCAGTTTCCTGAGCAGCCCATTCCGGGGTGTAGCCCTTGACCTCTTCTTTGACCTGCTCAAAACCTTCGGTGTATTTTTCAACGTACTCTTTGTCGTACCAGCCTTCGGTGATAATAATATTGATCCAAGTCAGCAGGAGAGCGGTATCCGTTCCCGGTTTGATGGGTAACCAAAAGGATGCCTTGGCCGCAGCGGTTGAATAACGGGGATCAACACAGATAATTTTTGCCCCCCGTCCCACAGCCTCAGCAAAATCCTGATTCTGGGAGTTATGCATATTCTCACCCAGATGGGTGCCGAACAGCACAATAACCCTACTCTCGGCCAGATCAACCCGCTCACAGCTTCCGGCAGGTTTATGTCCGTAGGTCACCTCCCACATAGCCTCACGGGTACCCTTGCACTGGGCAAAAGAGGGAAAAGCGATATTGTGGGAGCCCATAGCCTTGAGCAGATTGGTGAAATAATCCCCGGAAGAACCGTGGGACATCATGGCGATAGATTCTGGCCCGTTTTCCTTTGCAACTTCCTTAAGATTTACAGCTATATAGTCGAGGGCTTCATCCCAAGTGGCCTTCCTGTACTTGCCTTCACCCCGTGCTGTTCCTTCCTTACGGATCATCGGGTGTTGTAGACGATCTTTGTCGTACAGTTGTCCGATACCGCCCTGACCACGGGCGCATAATTTGCCCCGGCTCTGTGGGTGGAGCGGATTGCCCTCCAGCTTCACCACCTTGCCGTCAACCACCTTAGCGATCATACCGCATTTCCAAAAGCACATCTCGCAGCTGGTCGGCACGTAGCGAACGTTCCCCCCTTCAGCTTGCGCTCTGGCGCTGGCCGAGATAAACGGGGTATCGGCAAGCACAGTGCCTCCGGCGGACATGGCGGCATATTTGAGAAAATTTCTCCTCGAAAAAGCCATGATATTCTCCTTAGTTAAAAAAGTTCCAAGACCGACCTTCACGTTATTCGGCCATAGCGTCCATTCGGAAAGAGTATTTCTTTTACACCATATTGTGGCACCTTGTCAACCGTGAGAATAATATATATCAGCGAACTTGTTCTTCCTGAACGCCACAACGTGTCACTTTCTTGAAAATACGCTAAAAAATAATATTTACGCCAGAAAATTCGGATCGCAAAATCTGTTCACCCCGTTCAAAAAAACAATTTCAGCACAAAAAAAAACGCCGGTTATTTTTCAGCAGAGAAACCAAACTATTGACGGAAGAAACCAAGAGTTTATTCTTGCGCTCTCTTGCGCCCGCTGTTATACCATTCATTATAAAAAATCGGCATGTCCGCTGTCTCAATTCGACCGTAAACGCCGGAACAGCGTTATAAGAAGAGGCTTGAGGCTCCGCATCAATCAATTTATATTTATTTTATTAAACCCCTTGCGAGGAGAACCCATACAATGCCTGAGAGAATTTACAATTTCAGTCCCGGACCAGCCACCCTGCCCTATTCTGTGCTTGAAGAGGCGGCCAAAGATATTGTCAATTTCAAGGATAGGGGAATAGGTCTGATCGAAATGAGCCACCGCTCCAAGGAATTTATGGCGGTTGCCGATGAAACCGAGGCTCTGGTCCGTGAGCTGTTAGAAGTGCCGGATAACTACAAGGTGCTCTTTCTCCAAGGCGGAGCCTCGTCCCAATTTTTCATGATTCCGATGAATCTGCTCGGACCTGATAAAAAGGCGACCTATCTGAATACCGGAGTATGGACAAAAAAGGCGATCAAGGAGGCCCAGCTCTTTGGTGAGATTGAGGTGCCCTATTCCGGTGAAGACAGCGGTTTCAATCGGGTTCCTGATGAGGATGAATATACGGTGGACAGGGCTTCAGAATACCTCTACCTTTGTTCCAACAACACCATTTACGGCACCCAGTTCAGTCAATTTCCGGGAAAAGGGAAAATGCTGGTCTGCGATATGTCCTCGGACATTTTTTCACGTCCTCTTGATGTCTCCCGCTTCGGGATCATTTTCGCCGGTGCCCAAAAAAATATGGGGCCAGCCGGAGTAACCCTGGTGATCATTCGTGAAGATCTGCTGGACAAAGCCCCGGATAACGTGCCGACTATGCTTCGTTACAAGACCCATGCGGACAAGGGCTCCATGTTTAACACCCCGCCCACTTTCGCAATCTACGGTATGGGCCGGGTTATGCACTGGCTCAAGGAATTGGGAGGGGTGACGGCCATCCAACAACGCAATGAGGAAAAGGCCGCACTGCTCTATGAGGCTATTGACACCAGTGATTTTTACAGGGGACATGCGGAAAAAAATTCCCGTTCATTGATGAATATTCCCTTTAACCTGCCGACCCCTGAACTTGAGGCCCAATTTATTGCCGAAGCCACCGCTGTTGGCTTAGATGGACTCAAGGGGCACCGTTCCATCGGCGGTTGCCGTGCCTCTATTTATAACGCCTTTCCCAGAGAAGGCGTTGAAAAACTGGTGGAATTTATGGCGGAGTTTGCGGAAAAGAACAGCTAATTCAGATTCTTTAGATTCGGGGGCGACTTCAAAGGGTTACCCCCGCCTTGTAAAATTTCCACATGTCAAGCGATACGCAAAAAAACCATACTGTTCAGTTCACAAATCAATGCAGCATCTGTCCCGACTGCGACCTGTTGCTGGAAAACATCCAGCCGACACACACGCAGACAGTGGTCTGCCCCCGCTGTCTGCGCCGCATAGGCAGGAGCCGCCCGGACTCCGTGCTGAGAACCTTAGTTCTGACGATTACGGGCCTGTTGCTCTATCTGCCCGCGAATTTTCTCCCCCTGCTCACCTTTAACATATTGGGAACAGAGGTCAGCGGCTCCCTATTCAGCAGCACCTTAAGCATGTTTGAGCAAGGACGTTGTTTTGTCGGAATACTTGTGGTGCTCACTGGTCTTATCTGTCCGTTTATGACTATTTTCCTGTTGCTTCCGGTGACGTTCGGCTTGTATTTCAATCGGAAAAATAAATGGTTGTCAAGCTGTATGCACTGGTATCAGCATCTGACAGAATGGGCGATGACGGATATCTATCTGATCGCTGTTTTTATCACCATTATTAAAATGAACCGCACAGTGTCCGTCGAGTGGAATGCCGGACTTTTTTGCTTTATCGGCTTAGTGATAACCACCGTGGCCGCGCAGGCATCCATTGACCGATCATTATTTTGGAAAAAATTAGAAAAAACGGACACTGGACAGAATCCGCTGTTGTTGATTTCCACTGAAGCCCGAACCGGCAGGGAAGCGGGATTGGTTCTCTGTCATACCTGCCGCAAGGTCACTCCTTTGTCCGCGATCAGGCATGAAAAAAATTCCGCCTGTCCCCGTTGCGGAGAAGCCCTGCACATGCGTGGGCGGAACAGTGTTGACCGTTGCTGGGCCTTGCTTGTCAGCGCGGTGCTCTTCACCCTGCCAGCCAATCTGCTTCCTATCATGTCAGTGGAATCTTTAGGCCACCTCACAACAAGCACCATCATAGATGGTATTTTGCATTTTTTCCAAGAAGGCTCTTATGGCATAGGGTTGATTATCCTGACCGCTTCGCTGCTGGTTCCCTTCTTCAAAATAATCGGCATGTGCCTGATCCTGATTTCCATTCATTTTCAATGGAAAAGCCAGCTCAGACACAAGGCCATAATGTTTCGGTTTATTCAGTTTGTCGGTCGTTGGTCCATGCTGGATATCTTTGTTATCGCCCTGCTTTGCTCTCTGGTACGCTTCGGCGGCCTGTCCACAATCCACGCCGCACCAGCCGCCTTGTATTTTACCGCTGTTGTCCTCTGCACCATGTTCGCCGCCATTAACTTTGACCCCCGGCTGCTCTGGGACAGTGCTGAAAAGATTCAATGTACTACCGGCTAAAGCCGGTAGATTGCTTTGCGCGTAAACGCATT
>CBDTVG010000068.1:0-8701 GCA_965363745.1 uncultured Candidatus Electrothrix sp.
CTAACAGACACGTAAGTCTACTGCTTATCTCAACTTCAACGTAGCCAAAGCCATTAATCCCAAAATAATAGAAATAATCCAAAAACGAATAACAACCTGTGGTTCAGCCCAACCCTTTTTCTCAAAATGATGATGAAAAGGAGCCATCAAAAAAATACGTTTACCGCCGCTCATCTTGAAATAGCCAACCTGAATAATAACCGACAAGACCTCCATAACAAAAATTCCACCAGCAATAGCCAGCAGAAATTCCTGTTTGATGATAATCGCCACCGCACCGAGAGCACCACCAAGGGCAAGCGATCCCACATCCCCCATGAAAATCTGAGCAGGATAGGTATTAAACCAGAGAAAACCAAGACAGGCCCCGACAATCGTGCCGCAAAACACCGCCACTTCACCTGCTCCCAAAACATACGGAAGCTGTAAATAATCGGATATCAGTATGTTACCAGCCGAATAGGCAAAAATAAAATAGACTGCGGCGGTAATCATCACGGTTCCGGTAGCCAACCCGTCCAGCCCATCAGTCAAATTAACCGCATTGGAAGAACCAACAATCACGGCCACGGCAAAGGGAATATACCACCAACCGAGATCAGGATGCACCCCTTTCAAAAAAGGCAGACTCAGGTTGCCGTCATAGCCGGAATGCAGATGCAGAAACAGACCTACTGCGGATGCACCGACAACCTGGAGAATGAGCTTGCCACGAGCGGACAACCCCTTGGTATCGCTTTTTACAACCTTTTTCCAATCATCAATGGAGCCGATCAAACCGTAGAACAGGGTCAGCAGCAGGCAGACCCAAACCAGCCCGTTCCGCAGATCCGCCCAGAGCAGAGTGGAGCCGGATATGGCGACCAGAATCAACATCCCGCCCATGGTTGGCACACCCTGCTTGCTGAAATGGCTCTCCGGGCCGTCGTCACGAACGACCTGACCAATCTGCTTTTTTTGCAGCCAGCGGATAAACACCGGCCCTGACAAAAACAGGATGAGAAAAGCCGTGACAGCGGCCCCAATGGAACGAAAGGTCAAGTAGCGAAAAACGTTAAAGGCGCTGAACTGGATATGCAGAGGATACAGCAGATGATAAAACATGTTTTATGTATATTCCTTTTCATTAATTCCGGTGGCGAACCGGTGTTCTATCTCTCGCAAAACTTCCTCCATGCGCATTCCCCGTGACCCCTTGAGCAACAGCCAGTCATCCGCGATCAATCCGCCCTGAATCATCTCTTGATACAGCCAGTCCGCCATAGTATGGGTATCAGGGAAGATATGTACCCTCTCTTCCGGCATCCCCGCCTTGTAAGCTCCTTGAGCGACCTGCGTCCCAAAGGCACCTGTCACCGCCAGCCGGTCATAGCCTAATTCCGCCGCCTGCCGCCCGACTTCCGCATGGGCCGCATCCGCTTCCTGACCCAGTTCTAGCATATCACCAAGCAGGGCGATCCGTTTACACATTTTTTGTTTTTTACCAAAACCGCTTACAGTGCGCAGGGCCGCAACCATAGAGGCGGGGTTGGCATTATAGCAGTCATTGAGCACCCGTACTCCACCGGGCAGAGTGGTCATTTGCATTCTCTTGTCTGTACTCTGGAAATTGCTCAAAGCGGCAATAATGTTTTTTGGAGCGACCCCGGCGGCGTGGGCTAAGGCCGTAGCAGCAAGACAATTGCTCACAGTATGCGCCCCCGGAGCTTGAACGCTGATTCGCTGCTGCCAGTCTTGAATATGGAGGGTAAAGCGCATTCCCTTTGCACCGCAATCAACAATCCGAGTTGCCCGGACAGCAGGCTTATAGCGGCGACCGGACGAAGTGCAGGCAAAGCCAATTATTTTTTTAGAATTTTTCGGCAACCGGCGCACATGAGGATCATCATAATTCATCACAGCGATCGTGTCTGGACGCATACCCGCAAACAGCTCTCCCTTAGCCTGAGCGACACCCTTGATACTGCCCAGCCCTTCAAGATGCGCCGCCTGCACATTGGTGATACAGGCGATATCAGGATCAGCGATTGCCGTCAATCGTTCAATCTCACCGAACTGATTCATCCCCATTTCCAGAAGCGCGACCTTATGTCCAGCCGCGACCGGCAGCAGGGACAGGGGCAGACCGATCAGGTTGTTAAAATTTCCCCCGGTCTTGAGCACAGGATTAATACCAGTATCAGTTGCCTCGATTGCCTCGATTGCCTCAAAATGGTGGCTGAAAATCGCGGCAGTCATTTCCTTGACCGTGGTTTTACCACAACTCCCTGTAACAGCGACGACAGTCAAGCTCCGGTGCAATAACCTGCGCCGATAGGCCGTTAAATCTCCCAGAGCCTTCAGGGTATCCTGAACTTGGAGAACAACAACGTGCTCAGGTAAATTTTCCTTTTCCAGCCTTGGATCAACAGGACGCTGAACAATAATAACAGCCGCCCCGTCTTCCACCGCTGTTTGAACATAATCATGGCCATCAAAATTTTCCCCGGCAAGAGCGACAAAGATATCGCCTTGCGCCAAGGTTCTCGTATCTGTGGAGACCTTGCCAAGCAGTCCACCGGACGGTTTTCGCATCCTGCCGCTGCGAACCGTGCCGTTAATCGCCTTTACCAAGTGCTCAACATTCCAGCGCAGCAAGCCGTTCACCGCCTCAAATCGATCATCAAAAAATATCCTTTTTTGACCGATGATCTGATAATCTTCATGCCCCTTGCCAGCCAACAGGACAATATCTTCCGGAGCGGCCAGAGCACAGGCAGTATGGATGGCAACTTTTCTGTCCTCAATACAGACGAAGCAGGGGGAGGATATATTTTCCGTAAACAGCTCTTCAGCTCCGACCTCAATGATATAGGCGGATCGAAGCCCTTCCGCAATCTCCTGAATAATAGTCGCTGGCTCTTCCGACCTGGGATTATCCGAAGTAACAATGGATATATTAGCAAACTCAGCGGCCACGGTTCCCATCAGGGGACGCTTACCCTGATCCCGATCACCGCCGCAACCGAAGACGCAGATCAGCCGTCCGACCGCCAAAGGCTGTAGGGTTTGCAAAACATTTTTTAAGGCATCAGGCGTATGGGCATAATCAACCAACAGACAGGGTTGCTCATCTTCGCTGATTCCCGGTAGCTGTACCCGCTCCAAGCGACCCGGCACCTGGCCAATCTGCTCCAGTCCGACAAGAACCTGTTTTGGAGCCATGCCCAAGGCTGTACCCACCCCGGCGGCGGTGAGGAGATTTAATACATTATGCTGACCAATGAGAGAAGAGGTAAAGGAGAATTCCTGTCCGGCTAGGCCGATGCGGCAGGAAAAACCTTTCACGTCCTGTTGCAGGGTATCCGCATACATAGTAGCCTTCCGCCCAAGTCCACAATCAGTCAAGCAAATTGCCGGTCGTTCCGTTGCCAGCTCCCGGCAAAGCTGCGCCCCCCAATCCTTCTCCTTTTCCTGGATACCGGTAACAATAATCGCCCGCCCGTCCTCCTTGAAAAAACGGGTGAAGAGCAACTTTTTGGCGGCGAAATAGTCATCCATGTTGCCGTGAAAATCCAGATGATCCCGGCTCAGGTTAGTGAACACGCCGACATCAAACTCCACTCCGGCCAATCGTCCTTGGTACAGGGCATGGGAAGAGGTTTCCATCACCACATGGGTGACACCCTGATCCGCCATTTCCCGAAGCAGCCGCTGAAGCAACACCGGCCCCGGCGTGGTCAACGGTGCCGGTTTCACAACTGAACTGCCAAGTTGATCAGGGTAACGATAATTCACCGTGCCGATCACCCCGACCCTACATCCTCCCGTCCTAAGCATTTGTTCGATCAGCCAGGAAACCGTGGTTTTCCCATTGGTTCCGGTCAGACCTATCATCGTCATCAACCGGGCAGGAAAGCCGTAAAAGGCGGCGGAAAGCCAGCCCAAGGCGGCCTGAGCATCTTTAACCCTGATCACCGTGACCCCGGAGGAACCCAAGAAACTTGATCCATCCTCAACAACCAGACACCGACAGCCTCGCTCCACAGCCTGATCAATAAAATTGTGGCCATCTGTAGAGCTTCCCCTGATTGCGACAAACAGAGCACCCTGCTCGACCTCTCTGGAATCACCGGTGATCCCCGTTATTTCAGCAATCTCGCCGACCGAATTGCCATGAATGACCTCAGCAGCCAGTTCATTGGGAAGGCATCGCAACAATTGACTAAGCACTCTCATATCAAGCTCTCAAATTGTTCAAATACTTGTTTCAAGGATTAACTCACAGGTTTCTGTTTCACTTAACGGCTCACCCACGGCGGGTTTCTGGCTCACAATACGACCGCTACCCCGAATACGCACTTTTAAATTATATTGATTGACCTGCTGCAATCCCTTACGCAAACTTAACCCGATCAGCTGAGGCATGGTTGGCTGAACATGCTCGTATTTTTTTTGTAAGTCCGGTGTGGTAAGCCGTCGACTGAACAGGTATCGACTCATATTGACGGCGCTTTTTTTCTTCGGCGGTTCCATCACTGTTGTCTCGGACTTTGCATAGTCAGTGAGAATCGACAGCAAATGATGTCCGACATTCGCGAGACGCTCATTATCCAGGCCGCTGTCCACTCCCGGCGGTTGTGGATATAATACGCCATAATCGACAGAAAACGTCAGCAACACGCTTGGCATCTTTGTCGGCACGGCGGCTAGCAACACATCCTGAAGATGATACACACTCATCTCCTTGTACTCTGACACTGTCGAGCTGGAGTTGACAAAGAGAAATCCGTCCTTAGTGCTGTAACGGGAATTCAGTAGCAGTTCCCTGCGCAACTTAATTCCGTTCGCCGGAGCAAGAATCCGCTCCCTGACATTGGCGGCCGAATCACGCATGAAAAAATGCTTTTCAGCATGATCATACAATGCGTTGAGAAACCAAGGTGTCACTCTGTATCCGCTGTTCAGCAGGGAAGCCACCCCGACAGCTATCTGGGCATTACTCAGTCTGTCGGATTTACCTATGTTCTTAATCGTGGAAACAGCCTGTTCCAAAGAAACGGGTAAAAAATAAGGTACAGGCCGCTCTAAGCCAAACTTTTTCAAATGCTTACTCAACTGTTCTCCTGTCAAACCGTAATCAGGAATACTAAGCGTGAGCGGCAGAACATGTCCCTCTATACCCGCTTCATGGATCGCCGCTGCTTTGACCAACAGGGGCCTGATAAGTTCAGGAACAAACTGCGGGGCGAACACCGCATTGTTTTCCTTTTGTTCATCCACTTGCCAAAAATAATTCGGATCAAAACTCGGCTGACTCACCATGGCCAGCACCCGACCGGTATTGAGATCCAGAGCTGTCAAGCTCCCGGAAACTGCACCTTTTTGTTTTCTATAGTCCGCCAGCATCTGCTCAAGCCGTTTTTGCAGTTCCATATCAACAGTGAGAACAACGTCCGTTGAGGTTTTCCCTAAAGCCTCATAACCGGAAAAATTGACCGAGGGCACATTGGAACGCCTGAACTCACCCGGCTGCAAAATGGGATCATACAAAGCCTCCACCCCGCTTAATCCGGTTTTGTCATTTATAAAGCCAAGCAGATGCCCGGCCCAAGCATGAGAAGGATAATAGCGGACTTCAATAGGTGTGCAATAAATACCGGGTTGTCGCAATTTTTCCAGCTCAACAACTTGACGGGCCTCAAGGTCGTCGGCTATCCTAACAATGCTTTCTATGCTCTGGAGATGCCGCAGAATAATCTTCTTGTCATCAGCAAGAATAATTGCCAATTGTTCTGCAAGCGACTCTCTGTCCGTAAGTTCCGCCGGATGAACAAAGAGAGAAAAAAGCTGGTACGATACCGACATTTCCTCCATATTCCGATCATAAATCGTTCCTCGCAGAATTGACCTGTTCATCTGTGCGTCCTCCGCTCTATTCTCAGCGTTTTCCTCCTCCTGTGCCGCCGTATCAACCAGCTCGCTGACGGACAGATTGACAAGCCTGTCCGCAGCCTGAAAAAAAAAGGGTGACCTGTAGACAATCCAAAGCAATACTATTAATAAAAAAAGAAGCGGGATAAGCGGTCGTATTTTTTTTTTTCTTTTTTGCGCAGGCTGTCCGTGTGGCTGATACCTGTAGCCTGTATAGCCAGCGTATCTGCCTGGCTCATTTTTTCTCGACAGATGAATGCGCAAACCTTTGAATTGACCCATAATAGACACATATTCACCGTATCAATCCGCATATCACTGTTGCGAAAAAAAATTTACAAAAAAAATCAAGAGATCCAAAGAATCGGACAAGAAGCCATCCTTTAATAGAGGTTGTGCTCCTGCCTTTTTTCAGGAAAATGCAGATTTAACTGGGCCGCAGCCCGAGCAACCATACGAGGGGTTGACATCAGGTGATCCCGTTTTGCATACAGCTCGGCCAGTTCTTTATGGGCGGCGTTATGCACAATTTCGAGATGTTTAAAAACTTCCAGTTCATGACGTATCTGCCAAAAAAAAACCTGACTTACAATAAAAAAAATAAAAAAAACAACGGCAAGGAGACGAATTGACAGACGTTGAAACTCTCTTGAAAATTTTTCCTCTTTCCTGAAAGCCGTTGTCGACCGATGCGAACGGAACGAAGTGCCCGACGGGCGAAACGGTCGAAAATCCTGATTCACGCTACCCCTCCTTGTTACATTTTTTCGGCAACCCTCAATTTCGCACTGCGCGACCGGGGATTATCCCGCATCTCAGCCGCTGTCGGCAGAACAGGCTTCCTTGTCAGCACCTTACAGCACAAATTTTTGGCAAAAGCCTGTTTGACGATCCGATCTTCAAGTGAGTGAAAAGTAATAATACAGATCCTGCCTCCGGGCTTCAACAGTCGTGGGCCGTCGGCTAACAGTCGCACTAAATTATCCAGCTCCCGGTTGACCGCTATACGCAGGGCCTGGAACACCTTGGTGGCCACATGAATTTTTTTCGGATGATACTTCCTCGGTATGGCCTGACCCACAATATCCGCTAGCTGTCGGGTGGTGATTACCGGCTCCTCTATTCGGGCCTCCGCAATAAATCTCGCCACTCTGCGGGCCTGTCGTTCTTCGCCGTAATTAAAAAAAATATCAGCAAGATCTTCCTGGTGCAAGCTATTGACCAATTGCGCCGCCGTGACCTCCCGCCTGGAATCCATACGCATATCTAGCGGGGCATCTCCCCTAAAGCTGAACCCCCGCTCTAGGTTATCAAGTTGCAGGGAAGAAACGCCGAGATCCACCAGAATGCCGTCAACCTGCTCCTGCTCATGCTGGTGACATTCGTCAATAATATCGGCGTATGAGCTGTGAATGAGTTGAAATCTACCCCCGAACCTCACCAGCCGCTTTGCCGCAAACTCGGCGGCCTGGGCATCCCATTCAAAACCAAGAACTCTACCAGCAGGCGCAGATTCTTCTAAAATGAACTTTGTATGCCCGCCAAGCCCTAACGTTCCGTCAACGTAGCATCCTGAAGAACAGGGACGAAGCTGTTCCAGCACTTCCTGAAAAAGAACCGGAATATGCACATCCTTACTGGTCACCATGTCGGCAACCGTTTTTTTCACGATTTTTTTCTTTGTCATTTCTTCCTTCCGAACACTCCAAGCACCGTATCTATTTTACCCACTTTACTCCACCATTCTTTCTTTTATCCTACAAGCTCTTTTCCGTCAAGAACAACAAGGCAGAATATCCACAGGCTGATACAGGCTCAAGTCGTCGAAAATAAGCGAAATTCTATATGCAGAAATGCTCGCTTATTCTTCTTTTAACGCATCCGACAAACTGCTGAAATCCTCTTTAGAGGCAAAGCTGTGCTCTATCCCCGGAAAGGTGCCGGTCTCAACTTCTTGGATAAAACTTTGCACAGCGTTTTTGATATCCGGGGCGAGGTTGCAATACTGTTTGACGAATTTCGGAGTAAATTTCTCAAACAAGCCTAACATGTCGTTGGTCACCAGAACTTGGCCGTCACAACCGGCTCCGGCCCCTATACCGACAGTCGGAACGGCGACCGCCTGGGTAATAATCTCGGCAAGCGGTGCGGGCACAGCCTCCAGCACGATTCCAAAAACTCCGGCCTCCTGCAACGCCTTGGCTTCGGCAAGCAGTTTCCGGGCTGTGGCCATATCCTTGCCCTGCACCTTGAAGCCGCCTAACTGACCGGCAGTCTGGGGAGTCAAACCGATATGGCCCATAACTGGCACTCCGGCTCGAACTAGTCCCCGGACAGCGTCGCATACCTCTTCGCCGCCTTCCAGCTTAACGCAATCGCATCTCGCCTCCTTAAGGAAACGTACTCCGTTGGCAACAGCCCGCTCAACAGAGACCTGATAGGAACCAAAGGGCATGTCGCCGATCACCAAGGCCCGCTCTGCGCCCCGGCTCACCGCCCCAGCATGATGAAGCATTTCCTCCATAGTTACCGGCACGGTGGAGTCGTAGCCTAAGACCACCATGCCGAGAGAATCCCCGACCAGCAGGGCATCCACTCCGGCTGTGTCCAACAGATGGGACATGGAAGCGTCATAGGCGGTGAGCATGGAAATTTTACGCGCACCGCTTTTCATATCGCAAAAATCTTTTACGGTTATTTTTTTCACTTTTTCACCTAAAAAAATTAGCAGCTTGTAAAAGGTCTTCTGCATGTTGTTTTTTGTAATTCCAGTCAATAGATGCCTGCC
>CBDTVG010000069.1:0-8581 GCA_965363745.1 uncultured Candidatus Electrothrix sp.
AACCAATATTTTTTGCATTTTTATTATTCAGAAAAGTTATTGTATGCGGTACAAGTAGGGGCGAAAAATTTTTCGCCCCTACGGAATCAATCGTCAAAATCCCCTTCAGGCCCTTTGTCCGTATCCAACTCAGCGGCACGGGTCCGGATTTTGTCCTCTGTCCAATCTTCAGGGGACTCAACCCGCCCAGCCTTGGGCCTGAGGTCATAAGAACCGGCCTCAAGGATCGCATCAACCGCATAACGGGCTGTGCCGCCCGCATTGAAAACCTCGGTCAGCATGGTGTAAACAAAATTATCCACCCGGCGGGCCATGCGCTCCCGAATTGCTTTGGGTTGGCCCATAATTCGATTTTCAAAGGCAAGGTTGAGATTCTTGTAATTCCCTTTCGACCAGCCTTTTTCCTTGGCATAGACTTGCATTTGCACCCACAGCTCTTCGCTCACGCCCTCTCCCGGAACCTTGACAAATTCGCCGTCTCCGTCAAAAATGGCGTTGCCGTAATCATTAACCTCAACACCCCAGGAAATCATTTGCAAGGCCGTGGCTACATTGGCCTTGGTGGTTCTGGTCTGATTGGTGATGGCCCGCAATCGTTCAGAGCTGTTGCCAGAGGTACCGTGCTGCGCCCCTGAAACCCCGTAGTCTTGCAGAGCCTCGTGAATTCCCGCAGTCAACTCTATCTGAATTCCCTGACCGGAGGCCTCAAGCCCATGACTGGTGCCGTTATTCAAGGCAATCCAATCAGGAAAAATATCATGGGCATTTAACCCCTTGACCAAGAACAACGCTTCATCTGCGGAAGAAAGGCCCATACTTCCCTTAATTTCACCGACTTCAGTTTCATAAGCCGCCCAAGACGGAACATAGCGACTCAGGTCGATACTGACTAGCAGGTTATCGTCATCCTGCATATGCGAGGCATCAATAGCTATAGAAGTAATCCCGGCATCAAAAAGCGAGGGAATCTCGGTGCGGGCAAAGGGCAGATCATCAGGCGATTTTATACCGTAATGATCCGCATGGATAGCCACCGGCACAGTGATAGCCAACTCGTTACAGAGGGCATCCACCTGACGGGCCATATTCCAGTAATTGGTCGGGCAATAGGAAGACGCACCGCCCTCGGAGCGGGCGATTTCAATAATCAAGGCAGCTTGAGCACGTTGGGCCGCCATCAAGGCCCCGCGAATGACCAAATGATTGCGCCCGTTGGCTGCCATGGTCATTGCCTTTCCTTTAGCCAGCATGGCCCGGTCAATCACCTTGCCGCTGACCAGCAGGGCTCTGGAATTGGGGAACAGGGCTTTAATGTTGGGTGGACGGCCTATTTCAAGGGCTTTTTCAAAATTTGTTATGTATGACATGGATTCCTCCTTTTATTAATCACTCTATTTTACCGAAAAAAATCGTGATCATTCAACGATGTCTTCGGTTGCCTCTTTTTTTTCTTCAAACACGGCCAAGGGCCTACGGGCAAAAAAACGCACACCCACAATACTTATTTCATAGAGCACAATCAACGGCCCGGCCATGAGCAATTGATTCACCACATCCGGGGTCGGGGTGATAATCGCCGCTATAATAAAGGCGATAAGCAGAGCGTATTTACGATGCTTAGCCAGAAACGGCGCATCGACTATCCCCATTTTTGCCAAGAAAACCATAAACACAGGAAGCTCAAACACGGCACCAAAGGCAAGCAACAGTCGAAGAGCGAGGGAAAAATACTCACTGACCGCTGGCATGGGATCAAGGAACTCACTGGAATAGCCGATCAGAAAACGAAATGCGGGCGGGAAAACAACAAAATAGCCAAAGGCCGCACCGCCGAGAAAACAAAATGTGGAGACAAAACTGAACGGCAACACCATTTTCTTTTCATGTTGATACAGACCCGGGGCGATAAAACGCCAGATTTGATAAAAAATGACCGGACTGGCTAGAAGAAGCCCCCCGACAAGGGCGAGCTTTAGGTAAAAAAAAACCCCTCTTGGTAGGAGATAAATATCAGCGTCTTATTTTCCGGCAAAACCTTAATCAGGGGTTGTAAAAACCAATCCGCAAGAGGGCGGTTAAAAGAATAGGCCACAGCAAAACCGGCGGCGACAGCGGCCATGGAGATAACAAGGCAGGAGCGCAACTCGGCGAGATGATCGATAAGGGACTGTTTAGTAAGTGTTTCCGTGGTGCTCATAGTGAATTATCCTGTTGTACGATTTTTGCTCCGTAACATACCCTATTCATAAAATGATGTAAACCGGTTCTGGTTCCACTCGTTCTTCTTTCCGCCGTTCAATAAACTGATAGTGATTGACTTCCCTATCAATTCATTGATAAACTATTTAGGTGTTGATTAATTCATACAAAAATATTACCAATACCAGCCCGACAACGAGAAGTTAACCTCAATATTGACGTAACTATGCCCCGTATTCTTATTGTAGATGACGAACTGAGCATGCGCGACTTTCTCAAGATACTGTTTGAGAAAGAGGGATATGAAGTCACTGTAGCACCGGATGCCATCACCGCATTAGGTTTGTCCGACAACGAACAATTCGATATCGTCATAACAGATATCCGAATGCCAGGAATGAACGGTCTCGACCTTTTGTCAGAACTGAAACATCGCTTCCCGGATTTGCCGGTGGTCATGCTCACCGCTTTCGCCTCGCCGGACGACGCTGTCCAGTCCATGAAAAGAGGCGCCTTTGACTACATCACCAAACCGTTTCATGTGGATGAGATCAAAAATGTTATTAGAGCGGCGGTCAAACAGAAATCCACAGCGGGCAAAAATACACCAGACACCTTTCCGGGACTTATCGGTTCCAGCCATGAAATGCTTAGGATATTCGATCTGATACGAAGGATAGGCCCCACTCCGGCAAGTGTTCTTATCTACGGAGAATCAGGTACAGGTAAAGAACTGGTGGCCAAGGCTATTCATGATTATTCCAATGTCTCTCAAAATCCTTTTGTCCCCATCACTTGCAGCGCCATCCCTGAAAGCCTGCTGGAGAGCGAACTTTTCGGGCATGTCAAGGGTTCCTTCACAGGTGCTGTCGCCGACAAAGCCGGACTTTTCCAACAGGCGGATTCAGGCACGGCCTTTCTTGATGAAATCGGCGAACTTACCCCCATTATCCAGACCAAGCTATTGCGGGTTCTCCAAGAACGCGAATTCATGCCTGTCGGCTCCACCAAAATAAAACAGATCAATGTCCGCATCATCTCGGCGACCAACCGGAATCTGGAAGATGAAATTATGGAAAAACGTTTCAGGGAGGATCTCTTTTATCGCCTTGCCGTGGTACCTATCCGCGTCCCTCCACTCAGAGAGCGTAAAGGAGATGTCCCTCTGCTGGTGGATCATTTTTTAAAAAAATATTCCAAACTGCTCGGCAAAGAAGTGCAAAACATATCCTCATACGGCATGGAAGTCTTGATGGATTATAATTTCCCCGGTAATGTACGGGAATTGGAAAATATTATTGAGCGGGGCGTGGCCCTTGAAGCCTCCAATATCATTTTGCCGGAAAGCCTCATTTTGTCCCGCAAGGTAAATAATAGGACGGAAAACGGCAGTGAACCGATGTTTATCGGTGCTCAGGATGAACAGGAATTGTTTGACCGGGGACTGGAGGATGTGCTGACCACTTTAGAGACTAAAATGATCAAACATGCGCTGGACGCGGCGGAAGGCTCAAAAATGCAAGCCGCTGAACTGCTCAAGGTCAGTTTCAGATCCCTCCGCTACAAAACGAAGAAATACGAGATTGACTGAAACGGCGAAAACACGCCGCATCAGGAAAACAGCTTCTCGCCGCAAATCAAAGGTCTCAACGACCTGACAACGATTATACAAATTTACCCGAATGGATTTTCCATGCCTATAAATAAACTGATAAAGGAGCTGACTCCTATACAGGATACAAGGGAACATCTGCGCCGCCATTTACTCTGGCTACTCATGGCGAGGGTTATACTTTTCACCCTGCTCATCGCCATCACGGTCGTGTTGCAAAGCAAAGGACGCAATGTCATTCTGCCGCCCTCAACGATCACCATGGCCTTTCTTGCCGTGGTTTTCATCTACTCCATCGGTTCAGCAGGGTTATTGCAAAATAAAACCAGCCACCTCCCCCGTTTCGGTTTGATCCAGCTGCTCTCGGACACTGTGTTCGCCGCTCTGCTGGTGTTAGGCACAGGATGCAGTCAATCCATCTTCACTCCTATCTTTATCTTTCCCGTGATAACAGGTGGTTTGAATCTCAATCGAACGGGGGGGCTTGTCGCGGCCGCCTCCGCCTCAATCCTGTACGGAACCATGCTCACCTGTGAATATTTAGGTTATATACCGCCGTTCTATGCACATACCAACTACATTCCACCCGACCATTATCTCGATATAACGAATATTTACGCTGTATACGGTCTCACTTTTTTCACCATTGGCCTGTTCAGCAGCATACTGGCCGGGCGACTGCGCACAACCGAAGAGGCGCTCTCCAGAACCTCTGTTCAGTTTGATCGCTTAAATCAACTGTACAAGCAGATATTTGAAGACATAAATACCGGAATAATCACTGTTGACGGCAGAAATTTAGTCACCTCCTGCAATATCGCTTTTGAAAAAATAACAGGCGTTTCCACCAAGCAAATTATTGGTCTTCCTTTTAACGCCTTTTTCCCTACAGTTATCCTGACGGAAACCGACCAGAGCAAACAGGTAGCTGACCTTAAAAGACAGGATGAGAGCGAAACACGGGTCAGGTACACCTTCGCTCAATTGAATCTGCCCTCAGATCCCGGATTCGAGGATGATTACGCAGATGCCCGCTGCAAGGTGATCACGATGCAGGACATCAGTCTGCTGGAAAAAATGGAACGGCAGGTCAGGGACAGCGAAAAAATGGCGACTGTCGGAGAATTGAGCGCGGCAGTCGCCCATGACTTCCGCAATCCTTTGGCGGCGATTTCCGGGTCCGCTCAGATCCTGAATATACACATCAAGGACAGCCAGCAAAAGACGGAAGATCCTATCAACAGCACCAACCGGCATCTGAGCGAAATTATTTTGAGGGAATCAGACCGCATGGAGAAAACCATTAACGATTTCCTTCAGTTTTCACAGCCTAAGCCCCTGACCCAGGAATGGTTTGACCTGAAACGGATGGCTATTGATGCAGTCAAACGGATACAGGGCAAGAAATCCCGTTACCCGGGTTGCGTCATCATAGATGACATCCCTGACCATTTTGACTGCTGGGCGGACAGAGAACAACTCCAGATTGTTCTTGTCCATCTCATGGAAAACAGCTGCCGCGCCTCAGCGCAAAATTCTCAACCGCTTGTTATTAAAGCTGAAGAGGAGAAAGGTAAGAAGGAATCCTGCATCCGCATTTCAGTGATTGATCAAGGAACCGGTATCGCGAAAGAAATCCAAAAAGACATCTTCACACCTTTTTTTTCCACCAGAGAAGACAGCGCCGGGCTGGGACTGGCCATCGTCAAACAACTCATAGAGCAACATGAAGGCACTGTCTCGCTCCCAAAATTTGAAGGAGAAGGTTGTGTAGTGGAGTTGCGCCTTCCTCTTCCGGCTTCCTCGGAAGATTGACAAGACTGACGTGAAGAAAACCTAATCGGTCACCCGCTCAATATCAGCGCCGACCTGACGCAGTTTTTCCACCATATTTTCATAGCCCCGCTCAAGGTGATAGATCCTGGAGACCTCTGTTGTTCCTGACGCGGCCAGACCCGCGATAACCAAGGAAGCCGAGGCCCGCAAATCCGTGGCCATCATCGGAGCGCCGATGAGCTTATCGCCGGGGACTCCGCTGACAATTGCGCTGGATCCGTCAATGCTGATATCCGCGCCGAGCCGGCGCAACTCAGCTACATGCATGAAGCGATTCTCAAAAATCGTCTCATGAATAATGGAGCCCCCTTGGCTTTGGATCATCAAGGCCATGAATTGGGCCTGGAGATCGGTCGGAAAGCCGGGATAGGGCATCGTAGTGATATCAACGGAGCAAAGAGGGCCGGGCGTTCCATCAGCGGAAGGCGGGCGACAGGCGACGCACCTGTCCGCCTGCACATCAATCCGCATACCGACCGCACGCAGTTTTTCTATCAGCGCGGATAAATGAGCGGGATCACAACCTGTGACTTCAAGTTGACCACCTGTGGCCCCGGCGGCGATCAGATAGGTGCCAGCCTCAATACGGTCTGGAATAATGGTCGCTTCAGCGGGTCGTAGGGTATCAACACCGGTCACGATTAGGCGGTCGCTTCCCCGACCTTCGATCTCCGCCCCCATGCCCGTGAGCATGTCAATCAGATTGCCGATCTCAGGCTCTCTGGCCGCATTTTCAATCACTGTGTGGCCTTGCGCCTTTACCGAGGCCATAAGCACGTTCTCGGTTCCAGTCACTGACGGGATGTCAAAAGAGATCGTGCCTCCGACAAGCTTCCCTTGGACACGGGCCTCCACATACCCCTCCTCCAGAATTGCGGTAACTCCCAGCTGCTTGAATCCCAGCAAATGGAAATCAATTGGGCGCGCACCTATAGCGCAACCGCCGGGCAGGGAAACTCTGGCGTATCCCGCCCGTGTGATAAGCGGACCGAGCACCAGCACCGAGGCCCTCATGGTCTTCACCAGCTCATACGGTGCTTCCGCCCCGGTGAGATTCTTTGTATCAATCTGAATAGAACCGCCGGATCGCTCCCAAACAGCCCCTAAGGTTTGCAGGAGCAGAAGCATGGTTCTGGTGTCACGCAAATCTGGAACATTATGCAGGGTGTGGATTCCAGGTGCAAGCAGGGTGGCCGCCAATAGGGGCAGAGCCGCATTCTTCGCTCCGCTGACCGCCACGGTTCCCTGTAAAGGACGGCCTCCGTTAATTCGTATTTTATCCATTTTTTTCTTCTTTCACAGGCTGCGCACAACCGATCATGTTTTTTAAATATAATTATGACAACCAAATACCCACGACATCTTAAGCTTCTACGCAATCAGGCCGCTTAAATCATCCGAACAACCATCCTAAAAAGCACCGCTCTTTTTGTCAAGGAAATGTGTTCATCTTACCTCCCCTCAGCAAGGCTTGCTTTTTTGCTCCACAATGTCGCATTCTTGTTTTCTTTTTAATTTCATTGTGTTTTTATTGATGACATATTAAAATTGATGTAAGTAGAGATTGCCTGATGTTGTTGTTTTCTCAAAATTCATAGCATCTCGTTTTTGCTATGTTTGCTTCTCGGAATTTAATCAAATACAAGATGTGGATTAAAGAAAAATGAATAACTATAAAAGAATGTTATATGCCGTCGGCATGATGTTTTTCGGAATGATCAGTTGCGGATACGCCGAATCCGTCAAAATAGGTCTTAATTACCCGCAGACCGGACCGTATTCGACTCAGGGGAAAGCTCAACTTGATGCAGCTCAAATGGCTGTTGAAGAAATCAACGAGCAAGGAGGGATTCTCGGACGCACTGTGGAACTCGTCACCAGAGATACGCAATCCAAATCTGATAAATCCACCAAAAATGTGCTGGAGCTTATCGACGAGGAGCATTGCGAGATGATTTTCGGCGGTTCTTCAAGCGCAGTGGCTATAGCTGGGGGCAAGGTGGCCAAATCAAAAGGGAAATTGTATTTCGGCACGTTGACCTATTCCAACAGCACCACCGGGACGGAAGGGCATAAGTATATGTTCAGGGAATGCTATAATGCTTGGATGGGGGCCAAAGCACTCGGTAAATATTTAGTGGAAATGAAATTACAGGGGATAAAATATTTTTATATTACAGCGGACTATAGCTGGGGCAGGACAACCGAGGAATCCATTCGCACCTTCAGCATGACCACCGACGCAAGAAGGCATCTCCGTCATTACGTACCTTTTCCCGGAGCCACCACTAAAGATCTTTCCGCTGCCCTGTCATGGGCAAAAGCTATAAAACCGGCTGTCCTTGTTCTTGTCTTATTCGGCAAAGATATGTCACGTACTCTAACCATGCTGAATGAAAAAGGTATGAAAGATCAATTTAAAGCTATCGTTGTTCCCAATCTCACCTTGGGTATGGCGACCGAAGCAGGTGCGGAAGCAATGGAGGGAGTTATCGGGGCCCTCCCATGGGCTTGGAACGTCCCTTACAAGTACGACTATCCGCAAGGTAAAAAATTTGTTGAAAAGTTTTCCGAAATATACAATTCTTATCCGTCCACATCAGCCGCATCCGCATACACTATCTTATATCAGTATAAAGATGCCGTTGAACGGGCCAAAACCTTTGACAGCAAAAAAATCATAAAGAAACTTGAAGACCATACTTTTGTCTCTTTGAAAGATGAACAGCAGTGGCGGGGGTTCGACCATCAGGCTCTGCAAACAGTCTACACAGTCCGTGGCAAATCGGCTGATGAGGTAGGCCAAGATAAATTCAAACAGGATTATTTTGAAATTCTTTATAAGATGGATGGAAATGAAGCGGCGCGCACCAAGGAACAGTGGCTGAAAATCCGAAAAAAAGCGGGGCTTTCTCCAGAGCTGGAATTTTGAGT
>CBDTVG010000070.1:0-8580 GCA_965363745.1 uncultured Candidatus Electrothrix sp.
TTCTCCTGAGAGAAGCGTTTGTTGCAACTGCCTACAGGCGGAAAGGGTTTTCTCCAAAATCATCTTATGGCGGATATTCGGAGCGCAGGAAATTTCGTCATGAATATCCGTATCTCCATCCCCGGCCAGTATGGTCTGATATATCGCATCCAGCAGATCTTCCGTTCCCAAGCCAACGCTAGCCGCCGTCCTTACCTGTCGCGCCTCAAAAAATTTTTGGCTGATTTTCTCTAATCTCTCTGTATCGGCAATATCCATTTTGTTCAAAACGACAATTCGTTGCCGATCACCGAGGGAGCGATACAGCCTCAGATCCAGTTTACTTAGTTCCTGACTCGCATCAACGACAAAGAGCACCAAATCCGCCTGCCGCAGTTTTTCTCTAGCCCGTTCAATGCCCAGCTCCTCCACCAGATCCTCATGCTCCCGGATACCGGCTGTGTCAACCAGACAGACAGGAATACCACGCACGGAAATCAACTCTTCAATGGTGTCTCTTGTTGTTCCTGGAATTGCGGTGACCAGTGCCCGCTCTTCCTGAAGTAGTTGATTCAACAAACTGGATTTGCCCACATTGGGGCGACCAGCGATCACCGCACTGACTCCCTCACGAATTACCTTGCCTCGGTCAGCCTGGGCAAGCAGTCCTTTCAAAGGTCGTTCTACCCGGTCACGCAACTGCTCCAGCAAATGATTCGGCACCAAAATATCAACATCATCATCCGGGAAATCAATCGCCAGCTCAACAATGGCTAAAAGTTCGACAAGCGCATCTCGAATGCCTGCAATCCGCTCATAAAGTTCTCCCTGAAGCTGTCCAACCGCTAGCTGAACTCCGCCCATCGTACGGGCCTGCAATAAATCAATGACCGCCTCGGCACGGGTGAGATCAATACGACCAGCCAAAAAAGCACGCTTAGTGAATTCGCCCGGTTCGGCAGCCCTGGCACCCACAGCCAGTATTTCAGCCAAAACAGCCTGCAAAACAAGATAACTGCCGTGACACTGCACCTCAACCACGTCTTCACGGGTATAGGTATGCGGAGCCCGCATATACACCGCCATTACTTCGTCAAGAACAACGCCGTCACGATCAGTCAACGTGCCGTAGCAGAGCTTATGGCTTTGCAAGGAGCCGTTCTTTAGAATGCTCTTTGCACGATGCGGTACAAACAGACTCCGCAAAACAGCAGCGGAACCGGAACCGCTGATCCTGACAATGCCAATGCCGCCGACACCGGGGGCGGTGGCTATGGCGGCTATGGTATCATTTGTTGCTATCACTTATCACTTTATCGCCGGTCGAATCGTCATCCTTCTCACTCTTGCGCCCCTCGCCTTTATCCTTGCGGGGATACGGCTTTTTTTTGCCAGGTTTGTAGATCAAAACTTTTTTAAACAGGCCTTCTCCCACGGAACGACTGCGAATCGTTTTATCTTCTTGTAAAGCCATGTGAACCACCCGTCGTTCAGAGGGATTCAAGGCTGAGATGGCTTGGGTTTTTCCGTCTTCTCTGACCCGATTAGCGAGTTCCAAAGCCCGCTCTTTCAGTTCATCGGCCCTTCTCTCACGATAATCACCCACATCCAGAGAGAGTATGGTTCGTTCCGGCAAAGACCTTGAGGTCATTTTACGCAACAGATATTGCAGGCTGTCCAAGGTTCTGCCGTCCCTGCCCACAAGATCATCCCGATGTTCATCATTGATGCGACAGGCCACGGTATGTTTTTCCATGCTCACGGTCACAGTGGATGGAAAGCCCATGATCTTCAGTATTTCCTCAATGTCCTTTTGAATAGCGGCCAACGCTTCATCAGAAGGGCGTTCCGGCGGCGCAGACGGTTCTGCCGACGGACGGGCGTTCTCTTTTGCTTTGGTGATTGTTTCGTTTTTTCCGCTCTTCTTTTCAGCAACGGGCTTTTTAGGCGGCTTGCGAGGAGGTTCGATTTTCTTCTTGCCCTCCATCCCTTCCACATCAGGAGCTTCTTTTAACTCAGCAGGCGCAACAACACTCTTTTGCCCCTTCTTTTTTACAGGCGGTTTAACTATATCTTTCTGTTCAGTCTTCTTTTCTAAATGCTGTTCAGAGCCGGTAGATTGTTTTTCTTTTCTGGTCACCCGAATGTGCGCTCTTTTCCTGCACAGCCCGAAAATACCGGAAGAGCCTGTCTCAAGAATTTCAATGTTCAGCTCTTCCTGAGATACCGCCATCTCCCTACAGGCATTGGCGATAACCTCTGTCACGGTGGCACCGTAATAATCTTTTCCTTTTGCCATAAAAAATAGTTCCTCTGTCCTTTAGATAATTTTTTCAGGCAACCGATTTACATCGATTTGCTTCTGCGGTCTGACGATTAATAAGTTTCTGTTGAAGAATCGAAAGCAGATTGTTCACAAACCAATAGAGAACCAACCCGGATGCGAAATTAATAAACATAACGGTAAAAATAATCGGCAGGAACTGCATAATCTTAGCCTGAGTAGGATCCGCCGTGGTCGGTGTCATTTTCTGCTGAAAATACATGGAGACTCCCATTAAGATAGTCAAAACAGGAATTCCGTGCAGAAACGGAATGTCAAAACCGATCATCAGACGATCCGGTGCTGACAGATCATTGATCCAGAGCAGGAACGGAGCATGACGCAACTCAATAGCCGCCATCAGCACCCGGTACAGGGCGAAGAAAAAAGGAATCTGGATAATCATGGGCAGACAACCGCCGATGGGATTGACCTTGTACGTTTTGTACATGGCCATCATTTCCTGATTCATCTTTGTCGGATCGTCTTTGTACTTCTCCTTAAGCTTCGCGACCTTGGGCTGCAATTTCTGCATATTCTTCATGGACTTCATACCCTTCTGGGTAATGGGCCAAAACGAGCCTTTGATCAGACAGGTCAGCAGAATAATGGCGATGCCGTAGTTTCCAAAAATAGAATGAAAAAAGTTGAGTAAATAAAGCATCGGTTTCGCTAAGATATCAAACCAGCCGAAGTTTATCGCTTCAGCGAGCTCATAGCCGGTACTTTTCAAATAAGCCAGTTTTTTAGGACCGAAATAGCCTTCATATTGAAAGACTTTCGTCTCTTCCGGTGCCAACTTGACAATACCGTCCGTCAACACCGTGCGCACAGTGTTCTCACCGACAGAACGAACAGTGACCAGACCGGTATTGCTCCGCTCAGGAATCAAGGCGCACATAAAATAATTATCCACATGCGCCGCCCAGCTGACCGATCCTTGCAACGCAAGCGGGCCGTCAGCCAGCTTTTTTGGTTTTATTTCGTTCAACTGACCGTTCACATAAGTGACCGGGCCGCTGAACATGTAACGACTACTAGCGCTTCCTGATTCAAACGGCCTGTTGGTCATAGAAATGGCCGGATTGATCTGCAAAGGAACGGAACCGGTATTGGTGACCGTATACCTGCTATCAATAAGATAAGTATCCGAGGTGAAAGTCAGTGTCCGCTTAATTCTGATTCCGTCAGTAAAATCTGGATCCATAAGCATGATCAGCTCGCCCTGACCGCCCTCAACGACATTCACATAAGTGGTGTTCGCTTCAAAAGGGGGCAGCTCAGTGCCGTTATTAAGGGAGAAAACCATAGGCAGTTCCGCCGGATTGCTGGCTGTGATCATCTCCATGGGCGCGGCGTCATCGGCTTTGGCCACTCGATATTTTTTCAGGATAAAACTTTTCAAGCCGCCACCCTGTTCAAAAAAAACAGCTGTATACAGAGGTGTGTTGACGATGATGTCACGGGCGGCTGGATCAAGCTCAACGGTCATTGACTCAGGAGGATTTACAGTCGCCGGAGCGGACGCAACCGGAGCGGAAGAAGGTGCTGGAGCTGTTGCGAGCTGCTCGGTATTCTGGCCCGGTGGGAGAGGCGGCTGGACCGGTACAAAATAATATTGGTATCCTATTAGGATAAAAAATGAGATAATAATGGCCAGAAAGGCCCTTTGCATGTCCATTGGTAATATTTTCCTTGTGATTGGCAGCTGGTTCCCCGGAAGAGAGACATAGGAAACACCCCGCGAGAGCTAACGTGTTTAAAAAAAACTATTTTACAGGGTCATAGCCACCGTCGGCAAAGGGATGGCAACGCAGAATGCGCCATACGGCCAGCCGAACGCCCCGAACCGCACCGTACCGGGCCACCGCCTCCGCAGCGTATTCTGAACAAGTGGGAATATACCGACAGCAGGGCGGGAAAAGCGGTGAAATGCCGTAGCGGTATACTTTGATCAGCAACAGACAGCATTTCGCAACCGGCCCCGTCTCTCGGAGAGACGGAACCTCAGCAAACGCATCAGCAGATTTTTCAGGCGTATGTTTTTGAGCGCACATCATTCCGTTCCTTTATTTTGGTCAATCCCGCCACTGCGGCGTAAACAGTATCCATGCCGCTCAACGAAAAACCGGGGCGAACCGCAAAAACAATATCACTAGATCGGGGAAAAACCTCGCCATGCAAACGGAAGGCTTCACGAATAATACGTTTTATCCTGTTCCGACGCACGGCGTTGCCGACCTTGCGGGGAATACTGATGCCTAAACGACTGCCGGGTTGATCGCCGTTCAAATATATAAGAATAAAACCATTGCCCCGTAATCGTTTTCCGTTACGGTACACCTGATTAAATTCCCAATTTTTTCTGAGGAGACTGGACTTCGGCAGACCGAACCGCTTCATGCGGATCAGGCGGAAAGACGTTTGCGTCCTTTAGCGCGCCGCCTTTTAATGACAGCCTGACCGGCACGGGTCTTCATACGTACTCGAAATCCATGGGTACGCTTGCGTTTGAGATTACTGGGCTGAAAAGTTCTCTTGCTCATGGTATACTTCCTTTAAGTGTCTTATTTTAAACTTGTTGAACCGGATCTTTTACTGAGGTATCAGAGACGGATTGAATCCAGTCATTTACTTTCTCAAAACTTTTTATTTTAATCATAGGCAGACCCTCTGTCAAATCATTTCCCGCCAAAACAGTATAACTATAAAAAAAAATCATGTTTAATACTCTGAAAAAGTTTAAAAAAATCAATGAAGAATCAAAGAATATTCTCATTCTTGGCCTTGGCGGCATAGGTTACCATTTGGCCGAACGTCTGCTGGCTGAAGATTATTCCGTCACTGCGATTGAATTTGATCCCGATTTAGTGCGTTCTGCCGACGATAATCTTGACGCCCGCATCATCGGAGGCGGTGCCATGAATATCAGTTGCTGGCAGGAAGCCAGGGCGGATCAAATGGATTACCTCATAGCGGTGACTGACAACGATGCGGTCAACATGATGACCTGCATGATCGCTGACAAATTCGGGATTGAACGAAAAATCGCTAGAGTGCGCTCTTTGGATTTTGGGCATGACAAGGCGCTACTGCAAGGCGAGGATCTGAAAATTGATCTGTTTATTCATCCTGAAGAATTGGCAGCTCAAGAAATCTCCCGTTTGCTCAAACGAACTTCCGGGGATGAAATTCTTGATATAGCGTTGGGGCAGATGCAGGTGCTGGCGGCACGCATCTACGATGAATCTCCGCTCGCCCATAAAAATCTTATTGAAATAGCCAAGACCTACAATGAATTTCCTTTTCGGGTAGTGGCTATCTCACGGGGGATCACCACGATTATCCCCGGAGGGCATCACGAAATTCTGCCCCATGACCAAATCTTGATCATGGCGAACAAAGATGACCTGCCACACCTTATGGAACTTACCGGCATACATCAGCAACGCAGGCATCGAATTATGATCCTCGGAGGCGGGTTGGTCGGTGCCCGACTCGCTGAATTATTGGGCAAGGAGGTGCAAGTACGTTTGCTTGAAAAAAATGAGCAACGAGCCACGGAGCTTTCCTCCATACTACCGCACACAGAGATACTGCACGGCGACGGCTCGGACAAACATGCGTTGGAAGAAGCCGGGTTGCCTGATATGGACACCTTTATCGCCACCTCCGGCCAGAACGAAACCAATATCATGAGCTGCCTGCTGGCCAAACAGCTTATGGAACAGGACACGGAAGGCACGCAACGTAATCTGAAAAAAACCATATGCATGGTGGACAACAAAGATTATATGGTGCTGGCCTCGACCAGCGGCTCTGATATTGTCTTGAATAAAAAAATATTAGCCGGTAACGAAATCCTCACCTATCTCAGTCGCAATGAACTGCTTTCAGTCATGCATATGCACGGATTTGACGCAGAAGTTGTTGATCTGATAGCGGCTCAGGGATCACCGGTCACCCGTAAGGCTTTGGCGGAACTTGATGACTCGCTGACCGGACCTCTGACCGGACATGTTATTATCGGCAGTGTCTTTCGGGACGGCGCTTGGGCCACGGCAGTCGGGTCCACGCATATCGAGGAAGGCAACCGGGCTATAGTAATTTGTAATTCCGACTATTTGAAAGAAGTACGAAAATTATTTTCCGCATAAATTCTATATATCATTTCCCAGTGCGACCCGAAACCCCACTCGGATGATGCGGAGGCCCGGCGAGAGACAGAAGCGGAAGGAGGAATGAATAAACTTTTCGCCGCTGTCCCAGGAACCGCCCCGTAAAACACGACCGGCACCCTGTTCGATACTTGCCGGATTTCTAATCGGCTGATCTGTATAGTATTCTTGGTCATAGCGATCTGCGCACCACTCCCAGACATTACCGTGCATATCATAAAATCCCCAATTGTTGGCCTGTTTTTCACCCACTGGATGCGTTTTCCCCTCAGCGTTTTTCGCATACCAGGCATACTTCTCAAGCAGCTCTTTCTCATCTCCGAAACAATACATCCCTTGGCTGCCCGCCCGGCAGGCGTATTCCCATTCCGCCTCAGTGGGTAAACGATACGACTGATTGGTTGTCTGCCGCAGCCAGTCACAATAATTATTGGCATCCTGCCAGCTAACATTGAACACTGGTCGTTGCTTTCTGCCCCAGCCGTTGTCTTTCGGCCTGTCTCTTTCGGTGGATATACAAAACAGGTCGTATTCCTCAAAGGTGACCGGATAACGACTGAAGGCGAAGCTGTCCAACTCCACCTCATGCGCTGGTCGGGCATCACTTGCGCCTGTGCCCTGAATATCTCCCATCCTGAAACGCCCTCCGGGCAGCATGACCATTTCTGGGCCTCTGAGAAGTCGCTTTTCCGCACGGCCCAACCGATCCTTCCAGGAAAAAAGTGTCCCGTAAGCGTCTACATAGCGAAACGGATTGAATGCACGGAGATCAAGCTGTTGCAAATGAGGTGACATCTCGCCAGAAAGATCAAGAAAACGGACAAGCTGTTCTGTGGCTCGCACAGGAGCAGGAAACGGTCTGCCGTCATGGACAAGCGCATAAGCCAACAAAAATTCCTGAAACGTGGAATGACTGAAACGGAAGACCTGCTTGGAGGTCTTATTCAGCAATGAAAAATGATCCGGTTTAAATTTTTCAAGCCAGCAAACATTGGCATCTTCACAAAACAACTCCCATAAATCCTTTTCCGCTATTTCTATCCTCTGCTTCTCCTCCATCCATCTGGCGAGCCGGACAAAGGCATGGAACAGTTCAACGCGCTTCGGCATGCAGACGCAACCGTCATCTTTCAGCCTGAGCAACTGTCGGTCAAGCTCCTGTTGAACCAGCGCTTCATAGACAGTATACGCATTCCAGTTCCGTTGCTGATTAATTTCAAGCAGGGTTTCAATATGCCCAAGAAGTATGGGACGCATTCGCATTTTCCGCATCTTCGCCAGCAAGAGGGTGGCTTGCTCTCTCCGGCGGCTGGCTCCGAACCCCTGAAAGCCGATATATTTTTTTGTATTCCGGGAAATTTTGTTGCGAATTAACGTCCGCTCCTGACGAGCATTAAACGGCGACAGATACAGGATAGGACAGTTATAGCCGGACAGATCTCTGAGCCTGACTCTGCCTGAACTGTCGGATTCCACCTCCGGGAAAAAATGGGTGCGACAGGTGATAATCACTCGCCGAAATTTTGCACCAGCCCGCAGCAGTTGCGACAACCGTCCATGAAGCCGTTCACGAGCCTGATGATCCTCATTCAACGCATCGAGAAGAAGAATTGTTTCGGATTTATTGTCAACAGCCGCCATGTATTCCAGCGTATTCTCATCAAGTCGGAGCAGCAGGCAATGATGGCAGGAAGGCCATAATCCGGCAAGTTGCATTAGCTTAATAATAAGAAGAAGTGAACTTTTTCCCATACCGGCATCCGCAAGCAGAAAGAGTTGGCTGCTGCCGTCTCTGTGTTTGGGAGGCCCGCCGTCAAGAAATCTGTTGAGCAGGGAGAAGGCTGATTCTCTGGGAACTGGAAAATAACTTTCCCGGGGGCCGGAGAACGGATTACAGCTCTGAAGGTGCGGTTCGACGTAGCACCTGACCAGCTCTGCCGGGTCTGTAAAGTCATCCCGTAACTGATTGAATTCCTGCGCCTGATCTCCGGTGAAACTCCTGATCAGCTTTGACAGCCGCTTAACCTTCTCGATACTGACAAAGGATAATGGTTCCAGCCCCAGCACCATATTTCTTCCTTGTGTGAGTAGGTTAAGGTT
>CBDTVG010000071.1:0-8409 GCA_965363745.1 uncultured Candidatus Electrothrix sp.
CGCTATTCCGTCAGGACGGACTTGAATCCTGTAGTTATTTAATTCTCGTCCCTTACCGTTTTTCTTGGGTACTCGAATTTCGACACAATACTCAGTTTTCAAACCGGACATTGCTCATCCTCTGACAATCGACAGCACGATTAAACCTCTCCGCTGATATTGGTCGGAACAATTTTTTTCTCACCGATTTCAGGGTCAATCACCTCATTATGTACCTTCAGCTTCAACTTCAACTTCTGCGTAACCCGATTCTGTTTTTTCCCCTTCAAACTACTGGTCAGCACATAAAACTTGGCCGCAACTCCACCCTCAACCTGTTGCTCCGCAGCAATTTCAAGCTCCAGCTCAACATCCTCAATACTGAAACGGATATCCTTATCCGCACCTTCTCGTTGAGCCTCAGCAAGCTGAGCCCGCAAACCCTTGATCATTTCGGCAAGTTCAAGCTGTCCTTTCTCTGAATCTGGCATGACATCCTCCTGATATATTTCGTGATGAATTCTGCAAAGAATACCCTGAAAAACAAAAAGTCGGAACAGAAAAATCCGTCCCGGCTTGGCTACACGTCGCTTAACAACACCCGACGTCTTCAGCCGGTCAAAAAACTACCAATTTCACCCTTGCAACAATCTCGCCATATCCTTAGCAAAATAAGTCAGAATAATATCAGCACCAGCCCGACGGATGGACAGCAGGGTCTCAGTCATAACCCTTTTCTCGTCAATCCAGCCGTTAGCCGCTGCCGCCTTGATCATGGCGTACTCACCGCTGACATGATAGGCCGCAATGGGCAGGTCAAATTCATTACGCAAGCGGCTGATAATATCGAGATAAGCCACTGCCGGTTTGACCATGAGAATATCAGCACCCTCATCCACATCCAAGGTGGCTTCCCGCAAAGCCTCGCGGGTGTTGGCCGGGTCCATCTGATAGCTGCGTCGGTCGCCAAACTGAGGCGCACAGTCAGCCGCATCTCGGAACGGGCCGTAAAAAGCGGACGCATATTTGACTGCATAGGACATAATGGGCACGTTGTGAAAATCATTCTCATCCAAGGTGCTGCGGATCTCGCTCACTCGTCCATCCATCATATCCGAAGGCGCAACCATATCCGCTCCGGCCTTGGCATGGGATAAGGCTGTGCGGGCCAACAGCTCCAGGGTGGTATCATTGTCCACCTCATTACCGATTAAACAACCGCAATGACCGTGATCCGTATATTCGCAAAGGCAGACATCAGTGATCACAGTCAGATCCGGGGCGGTGTTTTTCAGCTCCTTGATCGCCTGCTGAACAATACCGTTCGGGGTATGAGCACCGGATCCCATGGCATCTTTTTTTTCCGGCAGGCCAAACAGGATGACAGAACGAACCCCCACTTTCAAGCAGGATTGCGCTTCTTTTTTAAGCTGATCAACCGAAATTCGGAAGACTCCGGGCATGGAAGACACTTGCTCTTTTTTCCCCTTGCCGGGCATGACAAAGAGCGGATAGACCAGTTGCTCCGGCGCAAGATGGGTCTCACGGATCATGGCGCGGAAATTTTCATTTTGTCGCATACGGCGGGGACGATATTCTGGAAAGACCATGTTCTTCTCCTGTATTTTTCTAATTTTTCTAATATTTTTTTAACGTTGCGAGATAGCCAGAAGGCGTGCTCCGCTTCAGACCTTAATACCCAACGCCTTCACTTTTTTATGCAGGTGGCTGCGTTCTATGCCGATTTGTTCAGCAGTTTTAGAAACATTCCCCTCATTTTCCTCAAGTTTTATCTTGAGATAATCGTGTTCAAATTGCTTACGGGCATCCTTGAAAGCGAGATGAGAGTAGCCGGTTCCAAGGTTGTCGGACACCGGTTGAAACGCCCCGGGATTGAGAAACATAGCAACATCTTCAGCCGTAATGAATTGACCGGGAGTCATGATAACCAATCGTTCTACCATATTCCGTAACTCTCTGATATTACCGGGCCAGAGATGGTGCATAAGCATGGTCAGTGCCTCACCGGCAAACCGCTTCTCGCCAAGTCCCTTACCTCGGAATTGCTCTAAAAATACCGTCACCAGAACCGGAATATCTTCTAAATGATCTCTGAGATCAGGAACCTGAATCGGCACCACGTTAAGGCGGTAGAAAAGATCCGCCCGGAAATTACCGTCTTCAATCTCCTGCTCCAAATTTTTATTGGTCGCGGCCAGAATACGGGCATCCACTTCAATTATTTTATCGCCCCCCACCCGTTCAAATTTTCTTTCCTGAAGAATACGCAAGACCTTGGCCTGACTCTTCAGACTCATATCCCCTATTTCATCAAGAAAAAGCGTGGAACCGTCCGCTTGATCGAACTTCCCTTTTTTAGCTTTATCCGCACCGGTGAACGCCCCTTTTTCATAGCCGAACAGTTCAGATTCTATCAACTCATCAGGAATCGCAGCACAATTTACCTCGACCATGGGATTACCGGCCCGGTTTGACTGACTGTGAATCGCCTGAGCTGTCAATTCCTTGCCCGTGCCGTGGCTCCCCAAAATAAGTACCGAGGCGTCCGTGGGAGCCACCCGTTCTATCTGCAAGCATAAATGTTCAATAACCGCTGAATCGCCGATTATCGCCGAGCCAGCGGGTGACGTTTCCCGCAGGATTTTGTTTTCCCGTTCAAGACGGGCGACACGCAATCCCTGATTAATGGCAAGCACTATCTTGTCATAAGAGAGTGGTTTCTCGATAAAATCAAAGGCGCCCATGCGGGTGGTCTGCACGGCAGTCTCTATATTGCCGTGCCCGGAAATCATAATGACGGGTATGTCGCTGTTCTCCAGCTTGATTTTTTTTAAAGTCGCGATGCCGTCCATACCCGGCATCCAGATATCAAGCAGAATTAGGTGAACATCCTGTTCAGCCAGTATCGCAAATCCCTCTTCAGCCGAGGCGGCGGTAAAGGGATGAAATCCTTCGTCACTGAGAATACCGGACAAAACGTCACGAATGGGGCCTTCATCATCTATTATCAGAATTGTGGAGGGCATTGGCATATAGGTATGTAGGCATATGAGCTGTTAAAAAAACGCAGCTCAGTTAAAGGGCAGCTCAACAGTAAAAACTGTACCGGAAGGAGCGTTTTCATGGACTTCAATGATGCCGTTATGCTCAGTAATAATAGTGTTGGCAATGGCGAGGCCCAAGCCGGTTCCCGATTTACGGGTGGAAAAATATGGCTCAAACAATCTTTGCCTGACTTGATCAGATATACCCGGTCCGTCATCCCGAACCAGCATTTGCACAACCTGATCTTTTTCGTTCAGACAAATCTCAATCTTTATCTCACCCCCGTCAGCAAGAACGGTGACCGCATTATCCAGCAGGTTGATCAGCACCCGTTTAATCTGAACAGGATCAAAGGCAAATAGCGGAACCTCATCATGCTGCAATGTAAAAATGATGTGTTTATGACCTTCACGATACAACACCAAGGTGTCAGCGGCAATATCAACAATATTCGCCTGCTGTTTTTTCACCCTCGGCATACGGGCGAAATCAGAAAATTCAGTGACCAGTCGTTTTATTTCATCAACCTGCTTGATAATAGTGCCGGTGCATTGCTCAAAAATATCCCGATCCTTCTCTATAGTCGTGAGGTAACGTTTACGAAGCCGCTGGGCGGAGAGCTGAATAGGAGTCAGCGGATTTTTGATCTCATGGGCTATTCTGCGGGCCACTTCCTGCCAGGCCGCCAGTCGCTGCGCCTTTTCCAGCTTGGTCAAATTGTCAAACACGATAACATAGCCGATGGATCGTTTTTTATCATCAATCAGGCGGGTGATATTCACTAATAAAGAATAGGTCTCCCCTTTGCGCACAGTAAGATTGAGATGACGCTCAATGGAGGGCTTGCCGGATTCAAGCAGATCATTGAAAAAACTTTCCAGAACAGCCACATGAGAGTGGGATAAAGAGTTATGAAAATCATTATGCAAAAATGTTCGCATATCAATTTTCAGCAATTTCTCAGCAAAAGGATTGATCGTGGTGACCTCATTATGCTCATTGATGGCGATCACCCCAGCAGCGACATTTTTAAGAATGGTCTCAAGGTAACTGCGTCGCTGTTCTGAAATCAGGTTGGATTCCTGCAGGGCCTTATGGGCTTCGGCCAGTTGCCTGTTGCTCGCCAGCAGATCCGAGGTCATGGAATTGAACGAATCAACCAGCAAGCCCATCTCGTCATCAGATTCTTTTTCAATAGTAAAATCAAGCTCTCCATTGGCAACCCGCTGGGTGCCCTCGGCCAGTTTATTAATGGAACTGGTCATGGAGCGGGCGATGTAGAAACCAAACCAGATGGCGCCGAAAAGAATAAGCAGGGTGATAATAAGTAACATAATGATCATGCTCAGCTTAATCGGCGCTTTGAGCATGACGAGCTGTTTGTAATCGGTGATTCCTTTGGATACTGACTGCATGAGCGCCAGCTTTTCCGCAGGAATCAGCAAGGTGGTGACCAAAAAAGTATCGCTCTGCTTTTTCAGCTGAACCGGTACGATGGCCTGAACCAATTCACCGATGCCGACCTCACGGGTGATAATTTCCGGCACCCGACTGTTGCCCGCCTTACGAAGGGCCTCGGTAGGGATAGGCGGAAGCGATATTGTCGATAATCGTTCTCCCTTGGCGGAAACAGATATGTTCAGCTGGGGATTGATCAACGTCAATGCGTCCGGTGCGCCCAGCGGGACAACAGCGAGCGTTTTGTTAAAAAGTTGTTGCAAACCGCTGTTGTCGTACATGCTGATCTCCGCATTTTCTAAAAGCATGCCTATGTGCCGACCCATATTCACAGACCGGTTCTCTGTTTCGTGGAACAGATCCTGAGCGAGCCGTAGTGAGGATTGCAGGGAATCTTCCACATTGCTGTTGAACCAATACTCCATTGCGGTGGAGACAGAACCCAGAGAAACAAGAAAGAGGATCACTGTTGGAATCATCGACAGGGAGACAAAGGCGATGACAAGCCGTATCCGTAAACTTGAGCCGAAAATTTTATTTCTGCGTTCAAAAACTAGCTCCACCAGATTGCGTAAAATCAGGTAGAGCATGAGTAGCAACAGCAACCCGTTAATATTGATCAAAGCGAAGATCAGGACGGTGCTGGAAATCGGCAGATTTAGTTCTCCTTTGAGGAGACCGCGCTGGGTATAGCCAAGCAAAAGAATGAGCAACATGCAAAAAATAATGACATAGCGAATAAGTCGTTGTTTTTGTTTTCGCTGTTCAGAAGTGAGCATTAAGCCGGATATGTGTGAGGAGGGCAAAACGTAAAAGATGCAATCAGACGTGAAGAGACTTTTTGCTCAGGATTAATAACTAAATTCAATGATTCGCCAATCGGTTTCAAAATTCCAGAGGGAGGCGAAAGGAATAATGGAGTGCATTCCCAAGGGGAAGGTATTTTCAACCAGCGTCGTCTTGATGTGCAGAGAATACGGTGAACCTGAAATCATCTTGCGGAGATCAATAAGTTCGAGACTGTTGATTTCTGCCATCATCTGTTTCGCCTCCCGCAGAGATCTGGTTACCTCGGGTCTGTCCTTTTCAGCGAAGGCCACCTGATATTCTTCTTTGAGCGGGTCATAACTCATTGTATGGTTGATCTTGTGCCCTACCATATTAGAATCAAACCAGTTGTTGCGAACTTTATCTAACTCAATATCGAATCGAAAAGTGAGCGGAATACCGTTCCGCACGCCTTCAAGCATTTCATCTGTAAAACAGTTTGTCACTGTGGCGAACAACACCAGTTTGCTGTCTGCGGTGGTGATAACGATATCGTCAATAACCGGTTCCTGTTCGGCCATCGCCGGTGTGCTGAGTGTGCTGAACAACAGGCCAGCGATGAGTAGCAGACAGGCAACCTGTCGTGGTATTTGTAAAAAAATGTACAAAATTATTTTGAGCATTATTTTGACCGGGGAACAACTATATGCCGAACGGCTGGGGGGCGTAAAATGTATATTTTCATCATCCAAACCGCCCAGAATACACCATCGCACCGCTATTGTCCACGCATTGTAATCGTTTTTCCTCGACTGAGGATATCCGCAAAATAATCCATACTGCCAAGCTGCGACCTTCGTCTCAAACCCTGCGCTGAAATTTTGTCTTGACACCTTGTGGTAAAATAAATTATTAAATGTGCATATGTTCAAAAACTGTGTGTAATATACTGTTCAATGCGGTACGGCACAACTCGCCGTTTATAATATTATTTTATAATTTAGACAATAAACAGGAGAAACAACTGATGAACTCTTCACTTGTACTTGCAATCCCGTCAAATAATCCGGGCGGTCTTGAAGCGGAAATTTCCGAACATTTCGGTCATTGTGATCTTTTCACCCTGATTAATATACAGGAAGGCAAAGTGGCCTCCGTGAAAACTGTGTCCAATGTGGAACACGCAGAGGGTGGTTGCATGGCACCTGTACAGTTGTTACAAAATCAAGGTGTGCAGGCGATTGTTGTCGGCGGCATCGGTGCGCGTCCCTTGCAAGCATTCTCTGAAGTCAGCATTGACGTGTATTATGGAGATAGGGGTGGCCTGAACAATGTGGAGGCTGCGGTCAACGGCATGATTGATGAAAAATTTCCGGTAATGCGCAATGATCAAGCCTGCGGCGGTCATTCCAACTGTAATTCATAAATAGCTAATTTTTCTTTTTCCGGGACATCTTTTATGATAGGTTGGAAGGAAAAAATATGATGTGCTCTATCTCTTTCCCTTCCAACCTTTTCAAACTGACAAAACTATGTCTCCACGTCCCAGAAAAAAACGATGTTGTGAAGGCAATTTCTGTGGCCAGGCTTTTAAACCGTCAGGTGTCCCTCTCCACAATTTACAACAGATTACTCTTCAACGTGACGAGCTGGAAGCCCTCAAGCTTTGTGACTTAGAAGGCCTGTTTCAAGAGCAGGCTGGCGAACGAATGGGTGTCTCAAGAGGAACAATTCAACGCATTCTCACTTCCGCTCGCAAAAAGACTGCGGAGGCATTAGTTTCCGGTGCGGCCTTAATTTTTGCTACTGACGTAGAATAACTCCTCGCCGCTTCCGCACCAATATTGGTGCCATCACCGGCCCAGCTTCCCATGTCACAATTCACAAGAGTTCCGTTGACAACACCACTGTATCCGTGGAGAGTGCCGCCTTCAACTCCGGCAGGATCAGTTCCAGATCAACCTCGGAACCACAGGTGGTGACATCAATGACCAGTTTCTTAAATTCAGGCCAGGTATGCAGAGTCAGGCTGGACTGTTGCAAGATATACACCCCGGTGATACCGATGGGCGCATAATAATGCCAGTGAACATCCACCACATTCAGCCGGAAATGCGCAACGATCCGTTCGGCTACCTTTTGCAGCAGGCTCTTATCACCGAGATCCGCTCCCACATTCCTGAACGAGAGAGCGGCATGAAACACGGTGCCCTCTTCCCTCTTCAACGGTTTTTCCTGCATTGTCTCCCGCATCATCTTACAATAGAAAAAAAATCATAGCGGCGATGCCGACGCTCAAGGTGCCGCCGATCCAGGCAACATTAAGGTTGCGGTCTCGACTGATCTCCTCTTCAATATCAGCACCGGGAAGAAAAACCACCAGAATCATCTTCTGTAGGACAGCCAGCCCAAGAAAACCAAGCACAGCATAGCCCGCGAACCAAGAAAGGTTATAGCCCCAGCTAACAAAATCTCCGACCGTGGCCTTGAAGACAATGATCCCAAGAGCGATCATGGAGAAACCAAGATAGGCTCCTGCTGCCACATTATCCTTTTCAATCTCTTCATGATCATCATAAGGGGTCAGCAGGGCGTGAAAATGGCTGAACAAGATAAGCAGCCCTAAGCCAAGCAGAAAAAATACCAAGGTGGAGAGAAAAGAGCCCTGTCCATTAATCGCACCGGCGATCATCAGGGATGTCGCCACCATGGCTCCGGCCTCCACCGCGCCGGTTCCGACGTTGTGATCCGTAATAATTTCCTTCACTGTGCTGAATTTGTAGAGGATCGCCAGATCCACCACCTTGCGACAAAGGTTGAGGGCCAATATGCCGAAAACAGCGTAGGCCAGATCAATGCCCGCCTCTATCAACGCCGCCGTGAGGCTGTCAAGTTCCTTGGTATCGTCACCGACAACAGCCCCAAGAAAGATGATCACCACTCCGGCGTAATATCCGGCCAAAGTAAGGCCCAGAGCCGGATTATCCACATGCACCAGCTCTTTATCAATCTTGTAGGGGGTCATCAGATCGACGGTGAACTTACCGAGAATCAGTACCGCAATTCCAAGCATAATGTACAGCATACCGTAATACAATCCGGCAGCTTCTGTGAAATCCATCATTGGCTCCTCCTCTT
>CBDTVG010000072.1:0-8391 GCA_965363745.1 uncultured Candidatus Electrothrix sp.
CTTGCGGGTCGGAGTGGGATTTCCACTATTGATCTTCGCTACATGGGCACACATCCCGCCGGGGTCTGTGATTTCCCGGAGACCAAGTATCGCAAGAAACGGGAGAACAAACGGGGCACCAGAGCGGGCTGTATCGGGGTTTACTGCGCCGGTGAGGCTCTAGCCGATGCCGGGATAGATTTCTCCGAGTATGACCGTAGCCGCACTGGGGTCTACATGGGCCTGACCGAACACGGCACGGTGGAGACCGAGAACGAGGTCTATAATATCAGCCAATTTGGGCATAATGTGGATTATTGGACCCATCACCATAATCCCCGTACTGTGCTCAATAATCCCGCCGGTGAAATCACCATGAAATTTGGGATCACTGGGCCGCATTATGCGGTGGGTGCCGCCTGTGCCGCTGGTAATGCCGCCCTGATTCAGGGTTGCCAGATGCTCCGGTTGGACGAGATAGATTTCGCTCTTTGCGGCGGTGTGTCTGAATGCACCGGTTCCTTCGGCATTTTCGCCAGTTTTCGTGCTCAGGGTGCCTTGGCGGAACATGACGATCCAACCTGCGCTAGCCGTCCTCTGGATCAGGATCGCAATGGTATTGTCATTTCCGAGGGCGGTTGTGTATTCACCTTGGAGCGTCTGGATAAGGCATTAAGCAGAGGGGCAAAAATTTATGGGGAGATTGCCGGTTACGCTATGAATTCCGATGCCCGTGACTTTGTCCTGCCCCACGGCCCCCGTCAGGCTGAGTGTATCCGGTTGGCCCTGAATCGCGCTGGGCTGGCCCCCGCTGATATCAGCATTATCAATACCCACGCCACCGGCACCAAGCAGGGGGATGTAGAGGAATGCAAGGCCTTGGCCGAAGTGTTCGTTGATTGCTCCGCCACCAGAAGCAATAACACCAAGTCCATTATTGGCCATGCCATGGGAGCGGCCGGAGTTTTGGAGTTGGCGGCCAACCTGCCCGCCTTCAGTGACAATATGGTGCATCCCACTATTAATCTGAATAATCCTGACCCTGACTGCGTATTACCGGGATTGGTCGCTGGCAAGGCGAAAAAGATGGAATGCGTGAATACCATTTTGAACAACTCTTTCGGTATGGTGGGCATTAATTCGGTGGTTATTGTCAAGAGATTTGTGGCAAAGTAAAGTCCTTTGTGGTAAAGTTGCTGATTTTTGTAAAAAAATATGGTGGATAAGCGTAGTTAGCAATTACTGCTGGCGGTTATTACAGATCGAATTTTAAAGAGTATTTTTATTGAGGAACAGGAATGACCCGTGATCAGATCAAGGAAGTGATCCTTGAAATTATTGAAGACATAGATGAGGATGCGGAATTTGATGATCTGGAGGCGGATAAACCGCTCCGCGATCAGTTGGATCTTGATTCCATGGATTTCCTTGATATTGTGATGGAACTGCGCAAGCGGTACAAGTTACAGATTCCAGAGGATGATTATCCTGAACTTGCCACCCTGGCTAGCTGTGTCAACTATCTTGAGCCGAAACTGAAAGATGTCTAATTAACGAGAATATTTCGTTGAAATGTGCAGCTGGGAGGGCGGTTTCATAACCACGCATAAATCTTTTTTCCCACGTTTCCATTATGGCTGATTACCAGCTCATCATTATCGGCGGCGGCCTATCCGGGCTTGCTGCCGGTATCCGTTCAGCCCGTTTCGGACAAAAAACCCTGATTGTAGAGCAGCATTATCTGCCTGGCGGCCTGAACTCCTATTATTACCGCCAAGGGTACCTGCTTGAAACCGGTCTCCATGCGATGACCAATTTCGCTGCGCAGGGTGTCAAGCATGCTCCGCTCAACCGGTTGTTCCGTCAGCTCAAGCTCTCCCGAAAACAATTCATCACCCATGAGCAACTTGAATCCGAGGTAATTTTTCCCCAGGCATCGCTCCGATTCTCCAATAATTTAGACCTGCTCCTTGAGGAAGTCGTCTGTACATTCCCCGCCGCTGTTGATCGTTTTAGGGCAATAATTCAAGAAATTGATGCCTACGATCCCTTCGCTGATGTGCCTTGGTCTTCAGCACGGGAATTTTTGCATAATCGTCTGGCCGACCCACTTTTGGAAGATATGCTCCTGTTACCCCTGATGGTCTACGGCAATGCCGAAGAGCATGATATGGATCTGGGGCAGTTCGCCATCATGTTTCGGGCTCTCTTCCTTGAGGGATTCTTTCGCCCGGAAGGAACCATCAAGGATCTGATTGACATGCTACTGGCTCAGTATCAAAAATTTGGTGGTGAGCTTCGCTTCCGTGTTCAAGTTGATAAAATCATCAGCGATGATAAACAGGTGCATGGGATACGGTTGAGCAATGGTAAAGAAATCACTGCGGATGCGGTGCTCTCCACTGTGGGTATTCCCGGAACCGCCAAGATGAGCGGTTGGCCTTTAGAACTTGATAAATATACCGGCAGAATGAGCTTCATGGAAACCATCTCCATGGTGCCGAACCTGAAGTTGCCGCCGGAACGGGAAGATAAGACTATTCTCTTTTACAGCCTGAACGACAGACTGGCCTACCATCGCCCCGCGACACCGCTTAACTCCTCTTGGGGTGTAATTTGCTTCCCTGAAAATTTTCACGGCCTCAACAGGAACCACAATGAACCAGTTCAGGTTCGGGTCACTAATGCGGCCAATTACGATCTCTGGCAACAGGTCGACCGAAAACGATACCGGCAGCTCAAAGAAGAATGCGGTCGACAATCAGCGGCGGCGGTCAGTAAAATCCTTGGCAATTACAGAGAGGATGTTGTCTTTCAGGACAGCTTCACTCCCATGACCATTGAACGCTATACAGAAAAATGCGAGGGGGCTGTGTATGGCAGTCCGATTAAAATCAAAAACGGCAGAACTCCTTGGCAAAACCTCTTTATCGCTGGCACGGATCAGGGCTATCTCGGCATTGTTGGGTCCATGCTCAGTGGAGTTACTATTGTGAATCAGCATCTTTTGGGGTAATTAGGAGCGGAGATTATGCGCTGTAAAGGAAAACTGACATCTTGGAACGAGGAGAAAGGGTTCGGCTTTATTACACCTACCGATAGCGGGAAACGAATTTTTGTCCACATTACATCCTTTATCAACCGTGGACGATTCCAGGAAGTTGATCAGTCCGTAACTTATACGGTATTTTTGGATAATCAGGGGCGTTCCTGCGCAATAGAGGTCGCATTGCCCGGCGATAAACGTAAAAGGAAAAACGGAACCTGCTCTTACGTCATCGCCCTGCTTTTTCTTGCGTCTGTCACCGGTTCAGTTGTTGCGGATAAAATACCTCCCTTGATTCTCGGTCTGTATTTCGTGCTCAGTCTACTCACATTCCTTGTCTATGCCAAAGATAAATCAGCGGCGAAGAGAGGGGCGTAGCGGACTCCTGAAAACACGCTTCATCTGTTCTCACTTATCGGCGGCTGGTCGGGCGCATTGATTGCACAACAGAAGTTACGGCATAAGTCAAAAAAACAGCCTTTTCGTTTTATTTTTTGGATGACAGTACTGCTTAATTGCGGCGCATTCGTATGGCTGTTTACACCGACCGGCACCGAAAAAATCAATCTGATGATAACAAAGGGGCGTGAAGTCAGTATATTGAAAAACATTCTCTAAAAGTCAATCCCCGGAGAATGTTGCTAAACCGATTTATACGCTGATTGCACAGTTTCCGAAGGGATGCCTCTCCCCCCTGAACAGTCCGTTTCGAATAACCTATTAAATATGAAAGAGTATACCGCTATGTCCTTTACACTCCTTGACAAGGTTCAGAGTAACTACGACGTTATTGTTATCGGTTCCGGCCTTGGCGGCCTCACCTGCGCCAACCGGCTGGCCAAGGCTGGCCATTCCGTGCTTCTACTGGAGCACCACACTCAATTGGGCGGCTTGGCCACTTGGTTCAAGCGTGGCGGTCATATTTTTGATGTCTCCCTGCACGGTTTTCCCCACGGCATGGTCAAAACTTGTAAAAAATACTGGTCAAAGGAAATCCAAAACTCCATTGTCCAGCTAAACAACATCGTCTTTGACAATCCCCAATTTTCCCTGACCACCACCTTTTCCAAGGATGATTTTGTTCGCATCCTCCAAGAAGATTTCAGGATTGAACGCGGCACGGTGGATGATTTTTTCAACACAGTCCGGGCCATGAACTTCTACGATGACCAATCCATGACCACACGGGAGTTGTTTGAACGCTTCTTTCCTGGCCGCTCTGATGTCCATCGCCTGCTTATGGAACCCATTACCTACGCCAATGGCTCCACTATGGATGAACCGGCCATCACCTATGGTATTGTTTTTTCCAACTTCATGAGCAAGGGAGTGTTCACCTTTGAGGGCGGCACTGACAAATTGATCGGCATGATGGCGGATGAGTTACAAAAAAACGGAGTGACCATCTGCACCGGGGCGAAGGTTGAACAGGTCATGGTTGAGAACGGCAAGACCAAAGGCGTGCTGGTCGGAGATCGGGAGATTACAGCCAAAGCCGTGGTCTCCAATTCCGGCATCACTAACACCATTGATAATTTGGCTGGCAGAGATGCCTTCAACGATGATTTTCTCTCCCGTTTTGACAAGGTGGTGGTGAACAACTCCTCCTGTCAGGTCTATTTCGGCATCCGCAAGGGCGAATCCTTTCCAGATGTGGGTGATCTGCTTTTCACCTCAACCGCTGAAAATTTTTCTTCCGAAGCAATGCGCCGGATAGACACCCAGAGCCGCACTTTTTCGGTCTATTATCCCAAAACCCGCCCAGAAAAACCCGATTACACTATAGTCTCTTCCATGAACGGCAATTACGACGACTGGGCAAGCCTTGATGAGCAGGCCTATAAACAAGCCAAGGACGAGATGGTGGAACGTTGCTTTGTTGATCTGGAACGCTACATTCCCGACATTCGGGCCAAGGTGGACACCATTTCAGCGGCCACACCCAAAACGTTTAATCGCTATACTCTGCACACTAAAGGTACCTCGTTCGGCACCAAGTTTGAGGGGCTGGATATCTCCCGCTCTATCTTTAAGGAGGTGGGCGGTCTATTCCATGTCGGCTCGGTGGGGATTATCATGAGCGGCTGGCTGGGTGCGATTAATTATGGGGTTATTGTGGCTAATGATGTGGATGCTTATGTGCGGGGGGTAAGATAAGGAATTCAATAAGAAATACCTTGCCCCTTTGCCGGACACTGTAGTGGCGATCTTTGTGATCGCCCTTGTTGCCCTACTCCGAGGGCGAATACAAGATTCGCCCCTACAATCAGCTTGTTTTTCTTCCAAAAAAAACACCTCGGCACGGCATATTTTTTAAATCAGACCCTGAACTTCTCCGTTTTTTGTACAAGCTCTTGTGCAAGCGGCAACGTTCAAATCGCACAGGAGCTTAATTCATGACAGAAATAACAGAAACAGTGGTTGCTTCTCCTTCCCGTAGAGGCACTGTGGATCGGAAAACTCTGGAAACGGAAATTTTGATCAATCTGGAGCTTGATGGTTCCGGTCAGGCAAAAATTAACACCGGTGTCGGTTTTATGGATCATATGCTGACCCTGTTCACGGTGCATGGTTTTTTTGATCTGTATATTCATGCCAAGGGAGATACCCATGTTGACGATCACCACACGGTCGAGGATATCGGCATATGCCTCGGTCAGGCCGTTGCCCAAGCTTTGGGCGACAAATCCGGCATCAATCGTTATGCCCACGCCTATGTGCCTATGGATGAAACCTTAGCACGAGTTTGTATTGATTTCTCCAACCGTCCCTTTCTGCACTACGGTGTTGTGATTAGGGATCAGAAGGTGGGAACCTTTGACACCGCCTTGGTCAGCGAATTCCTGCGCGCCCTGTCTCTGCACTCCGGCCTGACCCTGCATGTTGATCTCCTGCACGGTGAAAATGCGCACCATATTATCGAAGCCGTGTTCAAGGCATTAGGGCGGGCCATAGGCGAAGCCGCATCGGTGCGCCAAGGACTTACCGGAGCCTTGTCTTCCAAAGGTTCTTTATAGGTTCTGTAGGTTCTATTTGTGCAATTTATGTATACAACTACACAAAGTATACAAACCAACGCACTTTATCCTTGAGGTAAACAGCATGTCTCCCATATTTGAAATCGCCAAACGTATCATCGGCGGCACCTGCATAGGTCTCCTTACCCTTCCCTTATTGAGCACCAGTTGCAGCCAAAAAAATGTCTCAATCCAAGAGGAAATCCCTGATTTCATAATAAGCTGTGTCGCCGTGTCTCCAGCTGTCAGGGCATTCGCTCCAGATAGCGAACTGAGCTCGGCTATAGAAAAAAAAGAGTTGGAGGACGGTATTTATTTCCTTAATAAAGCCTTAAAAAATTATTTTATCAGCAGCTCTGATGTCCGGCTAGCCAGTGACAGTCAGCTATCAGGTACGAAGGACGATGCGAAAACGCCCTCGTTGGTACGGGCAAAGGAGATTGCGGAGAGACTCAGTTGCAACGCTGTGTTGGAAACCACCCTTCACCGTTACCGAGAGCGAGTCGGCGGCACGTTGACCGCTAAAAAACCGGCATCCGTGGCCTTTTCCTATCGCTTGCTTGCCATGCCGGACGGCAAGGTGCTTTGCCAAGACAAATTTGATGCGGAACAGCAATCGATTATATCAAACTTGTTGAGCCTGAGTTCAGGTACAGGAGGCTCCTTTACCTGGCTTACCGCAAAAGATTTTTTGACGCAGGGATTGGAAAACAGGTTGAATGCCTGTTCATACCTTATTGATATATGAAAAAAGTCCTGTCAGCCGGAGAAAATCGTCGTATTGCCCAAGCCATGCTGGATTACGGCATGTTGTCCCAGGGTGACCGGGTGCTGATTGCGGTTTCCGGCGGCGTTGATTCTCTGGTGCTTGCCTGGGTGCTGCATAATTGGCGGCAAAAGGCTCCTATCGACTATAGCGTACAGGCTATTTATGTGGATATGCAACCGACAGGTGAACGGGCGGATCGGATAGGCGAACAGCTGGCCTCCTTCGGTCTGTCCTGCTTGGCCCTGCCGACGGATCAACCGATCTCCGTTGATTATAGCGACAAATCCACCGGTATCTGCTATCAATGTGCCCGAAATCGCAGGAGACAGCTCTTTGAATATGCCCGACAGGAAGGATACGGTAAAATCGCCTTAGGGCACCATCGGGACGATATTGTGGAAACCTTTTTTATCAACCTCACATGCAGCGGCAATATCAGCACAATGCGCCCTAAGCAGGAGCTTTTTTCCGGTCGCCTGTCTCTGATCCGTCCGCTGGCCTATCTTAAAAAAGAGGAAATTAGAGGTATCGGCGAGCGACTTGGCTTGAAGCCCGTGGCTTCCGACTGCCCTTTGTCTGAAAAAACTCGACGCAAGGACATCAGAGGGTTGCTGAAACATGTTTACGCACAGATTCCAGGCAGCCGGGAACATATTTTTTCCGCCCTTGGTAATGTTCGTCAGGACTACCTTCTGCTCCAGAAAAACAACGAGAATCAATAAATCACTTATGCGAACAACTCTTGACTGCCTTGTCTGTTTCATGCGTCAGGCCAGATCCACCGGTATGCTGGCGACAGATGATGTACTCCTCCAGCGACGGCTCTGCGATGAGGCCGGGGGTTTTATCGCCTCCGCTGATACTGATATTTCCCCTCCTGAAAATGCTGTCGAACTGTACAGGATTTTTGCCGAAGTGTTGGGAACTGATGATCCATTTGCCCAGGTAAAGCGGGAAAGCAATGCCTTCGCTCTTTCCCTGAAAGACGAGATGGAACAGCGGATTCAAGCGGCGAAAGATCCTCTGCGGGCGGCTGTCCGGGTGGCCATTGCTGGTAATATTATTGATTATGCTGCGCAGCATTTGTTTGATGCGGAAAAAACCATGGCTGAGTGCTTTGATCGAGAATTTGTGCTGGATGATTACCCGGCTTTGCTGGAAGCCCTGAGCGGATCAGCAGCGAAGGTGCTTTATTTATGCGACAATTGCGGAGAGATTGTCTTTGACGGTCTGCTGATTGAACAACTGAAAAACCGGGGATGCTCGATCACAGCTGCGGTTCGAGACGTTCCGATCATCAACGATGCCACTCTGGTGGATGCCCGCATCTGCGGATTGGACAAAATTTGTCCGGTCATCAGCAATGGAACCGGCTGTCCGGGCACGCCCCTTGCTCTATGCAGCGAGGAGTTCCAGACACATTTCCGGGCTGCTGACTTGATTATCAGCAAGGGCATGGGGAATTTTGAAACCCTGTCTGAGGAATCAGCTCCAATATTTGGCATGCTTCATATCCACCCAAAAGTAGGGCATGCTTCATATGCCAGTTGACACTTTCTGGATGAGTTGATTCTCATTTC
>CBDTVG010000073.1:0-8387 GCA_965363745.1 uncultured Candidatus Electrothrix sp.
GAAAAGACGATTCATTTCCCCTTTAAATTGCAGGAGTTGTTGTATGCGTTTCCATGATATGGAAGAAATTAAAGCTGTCGGAAAGTGGTGGGTTCCGGGAAGGAAGCAGCCTCCTTTTCCGGGAACACTCCATTTTTTTCCAGAAGAATGTCCGTCATTGGAATTATTTGACAATATGCAATTTTTGACCCAATCCCATGACGGAAAATATACAGATCGGGGGCTTACAGGATTTTTGCCGCTTGTTTGCGGGAGAACGGAATTTGGCCCTGCGACGTTGTTGCATATGCGGCACCGCAAGGCGGATTTTTTGATCTCTGACGCTTTGTTCGAGTCGAAGAAAGAGGCTCGCTTCCGTAGAGTTCGCCTACAGTTTCAACATTTATTGCAATGGATCGGGCAACCTGTAATTCAGGATACAATGGCGTTTTGGGAGAGGGGCGGTGATGAGGCGGTCTGCCATTATCGCTCATTGCTGGCAGAAAAATTTTCAGGGAACGGCTTAGAATGCAAGATTCTTTTCGGACTGAAAACCAGAGATGATCTCATCATTTCTTTGAAATTGTACCCGATGATCTATTTTGAAATAACCTCAAGCACATTAAGATCCGTTCATAACTGGTGGTATAATGTTATTCGACCGTTGAGAGATCTTTTTTCTTTAGCTATGGACAGACCGATAGCTGTTACTCGCTTTGAAGTTATTGATGAACGTGAGCCGGAGCGCATGGCCGCGAAACGAGTTTTTTTTAAAGAGCGGGAAATCAACGGCAAAGAGCGCAGGTTGACTAAAAAGGACATGCTGTTTGGTAGGAATGATATCTCATTTAACATCGGTGATTTGGTTAACAAGTGGTTGAAGATGTCCACGTCTTCTGATATTTCAGTGCTTTGTAATCTGTATTCTTCCGCAATCCGACGTACAAGGGAACAATATGTGGATGAGGATTTTTTAACGCTGACCCGAGCTGTTGAAATTTACCATCGCGCACGATTCAATAATTTTATCCTTCCTCAAGAAGAATGGAAGAATAAAATGAGAAATATTTTTAATAAAGTACCGAATAAGGTGGAACAGCAATGGCTCAAGGAAAAACTTTGTCGATCCAATGTGCCAACGTTACAGAATCGACTGGAGGAAATTCTCTCTGAGCTCGAACCGGCGACATCGCTGCTGGTGGCTGATAGAAAAGGATTTGCGGAATTGGTGCGGAACACAAGAAATCACTTCGTGCATTGGGATCATGAGAGAGAAGGAAAAGCCGTCTCCTATCCTGATCTTTATTTTGTCAGCGGAACATTGCGTTATCTAATCACGGCATGTTTATTAAGAGAACTCGGTTTTAATGCGAATCAGACTGCTCAGTTTTTCAAAAAAAATATCCGAATCAACAAGTTCCGCAGGAACTCGGATAATAAAGTAGCCTGCGGCATGTGTTGAATCTTCCCATGTTCAAATCGGAGCGCATAAGAATTTCCGAGCGGATCATCCGGCCCGTGACAGCACCTTCCTTCCAATGCTGAATTAGAAAAAATAAAGGAAAATCAAGAAGAAATTTTTGACGAAATTTGAGAAAAATTGCTTGCGGATGAAGAACTTAAATGGACGGGAAGTAAATTTTTGTGATATTCTTACCGTTCCTTGTTTATTTTTTTTTAAACGTGTAGACTGAAAAATAAAAGAAGCCGTTTTGTGAAATTTTCACATATCAGGATCTATGGAGATGCTGTGCTTGCTTCTGTCAGCGGTTCCTTTCACGGGATACTGTTGTCAGAAGTAAAATTATGGGGCAGGCTTTAAGGTTTCAGGAAAAAGGAGGAATAGGTGGACAGGATTGATTTTCCCTTGACGGGCAACAGTATAATTATGGCGGTGGTCATCCTTATACACGTATTTATTGCTTTTTTTGCGGTCGGCGGGTCTGTGCTGGCTGTTTTTTCAGAATTCTGGGGAGCCAGGAAGAAGGACGATGACTATATAAGGCTGGCTAAGGGGTTATCGAAGTTCCTCTCCGACTTGATGAAAATCAACGGTGTACTCGGTGTGGCCATCGTGGTACTGATCATAGGTCTCTGGACTCCGTTTGGTGCTTATCTTTTCTCAACTCAGTTTTGGCCTTTTCTGGCTGAGGGAGGTATTTTCTTACTGCTGATGATTTTTTCAGTGATCTACCATAATACCTGGGATTCGGCATCACGTGGGTTGCATATTTTTTACGGACTATGCACCTCCTTTTTTTCTATGGTCGCCGCCCTCATGATCAATGCCATTTGGATTTTCATGTTGGTTCCTGGCAAATGGATGGAGACGCTAAATCGTTGGGATGCCTTTAATACCCCTGTTTTGATTGAATCCACGATCCATATGCTCCTGCCCTGTCTGATCAACGGCGCATTGCTTGTCTTTGTCTGGACCTACTGGAAGTCCAATCAACCAGGTCAAGACCAGCTATATTACGCCAAGGTCAACCGCTTTACAGCCGTTATTGGCGGCATTCTGATTTTTCTGCAACCACTTTCAGGCATTAGCTTTCTGCTCAAAGTAAAATCATTCACAGAAACACTTCCGACCCCGAATCCTTGGACGCAGCTATGGAATGCCGATCCTTGGTGGAAATTCTGGACTTCCACTGGAGCAGCCAGTCCTTTTCTTTTCACCATGATCGGACTGGGAACTGTTGCGGTAACCTGCACGATTCTTTATTGGGTTATGGGCCATGAAAAAGGACGCAAGGCTTTGCTGGTGGCCTCGTTCGCCATGTTTATCGCCTTTTTTATAGGCGGTTACACCCGTGAAAGAGCTAGAAAACCCTATTTGATCTGGGGCACCATGCGTATGGACCAGCAGTTCACCAAGGCAATGTCTGGGGAACCTGATAAAGAAGTCGTTGAAACCGGTGCGCCGATTGACGGAGGGCAGGTTTTTAAAAACTCCCAGTGTCAGGCCTGTCATACCTTTAAAGGGGAGGGCGGATCAAACGGTCCTGACATAAGCACTTTGTCGCAGCGGTATAATAAGCAAATACTCATGAATTTTGTCCGTCAACCTACGGAACCGGCCAACATGGTTATGCCGCCTTTCGGTGGAACAGAAGGGGAGCTTGATGCCCTTGCTGATTATTTGCTACAAAACTGATTGTTCTTTCTGATCTCCAGCAGGAGTCCAGCTCTGGACTCCTGCTACGATCAGGAAGGGTTTGTTTAATTTTTCCTGATCATCTTCCAAGTCCTAAAAAAAATACCCTGTTTGACTTTTTTTTTTCTCTCGGCTATAATCTCAAATTTATTCGTGGTCTGTTATTTTTTGTTGTGAAAGAATACAGGCCTTTTTCTTGTGTTGTCTAGATTGCTATGAGGAGTTGCCCATGGCCAGTGTCGTGGTGGTTGGAACCCAGTGGGGTGACGAAGGTAAAGGGAAAATTGTAGATTTACTGACAAATCATGCGGATTATATTGTTCGCTTTCAGGGAGGGAATAATGCCGGTCATACCTTAGTGGTGGAGGGTAAAAAATATGTTTTTCATATTATTCCTTCCGGTATCCTGTATGAAGATAAATGGTGTATGATCGGTAACGGGGTAATTATTGATCCCGGTGTTCTGCTCTCAGAAATGGATGAGTTGAACGACAAGGGATTGCCGGTGACTCCTAGTCGCCTGATGATCAGCGAGAATGCGCATCTTATTATGCCCTACCATCAGATGCTTGATCAAGCTCGTGAAGCGGCCTTAAGCAAAGGGAATAAAATCGGCACCACCGGGCGCGGCATCGGGCCTTGTTATATGGATAAGGTAGGCCGGGTCGGGATCAAGGCCGGTGACCTGCTTGATCCTCAGCTATTTTTGGATAAGTTGCAAAGCAACGTGGAGGAAAAGAATTTCTTCCTGACCAAGCAGTATAATGCTACCCCGGCTTCGTTTGATCTGATTAAGGAACAGTTCGAGACCTTTGCGGAAAAGCTGCAGCCGTTTATAGGGAATGTTTCTGTGGAGTTGGACAAAGCGAGAAAGGAAAATAAAAATATTCTTTTTGAAGGTGCACAGGGGACACAGCTTGATATTGATCATGGAACGTATCCCTTTGTGACATCATCAAACACCATAGCTGGCAACGCCTGTATTGGTTCAGGATTTGGTCCGGCCCATATTGATGAGGTTATCGGCATTCTCAAGGCGTATACGACCAGAGTGGGTGAAGGACCTTTTCCCTCTGAATTGCCTGAGGGAGACGAAGTCGGTGATGCGTTGCAGAAAAAAGGTGGTGAATTCGGGGCAACAACAGGTCGTCGCCGTCGTTGCGGTTGGTTGGACATGGTGGTCGCTAATGACGCTGTGCGTCTGAACGGACTTACCGGTTTGGCGATCACTAAACTGGATGTTCTCTCCGGTCGGCCCACATTGAAAATTGGTCGTAAGTACACAGTTGATGGTGAATCATTTAATTGTATGCCCGGAAATATTCGTCAAACAGCCATAGCTAAACCTGTTTACGAAGAGGTTGCGGGCTGGGATGAGGATATCAGTAAGATGCGGGATTTTGACGATTTGCCACAACAGGCTAAAGACTATGTGCAACGTATAGAAGATATTTCCGGCATCGCTCCGGCGATTATTTCTGTCGGCCCGGACCGAGCGGAGACTTTACTCCTGCGTAATCCGTTTGACAAATAACTTTTTTTTGCAGTTTTGAAATTTTTCTGATTATATTTACAGGATAGATTGCCTGTCGGTTCGCATCGGCAGGTTCTTTCTATTCAGGAGAAATGAGTATGGCTCGTATTACAGTGGAAGATTGTCTCGCTCAGGTTGGCGATGACAACCGTTTCGCCTTGGTGCATCTTGCTGTTGAACGTATTCGGCAGCATCGAAAAGGGGAGCCTTTTTTGGTGGAGGGAAAAAATAAAGAAGTTGTGATGACCCTACGTGAAATAGCCAAGGGACATGTGACCTTTGACAATATTAAGAACTTACCTGCTGAACGTCGGGCCCGCGAAGCGGCTGAACGGACAGTGGATGTAAAAAAAGAGAAAGAAACCGAATAGGTATATAATACGGGTGATGATCTGATATGAGTAGATGTTATTATGAAATACTTAATGTCTCACGGGATGCCGACGGGGATGTCATAAAAAAGTCGTACCGGAAGCTCGCTATGAAATATCATCCTGATCGAAATCCTGATGATAAAGAGGCGGAATCCCGATTTAAAGAGGCCGCTGAGGCGTATGAGGTGCTCAGTGATCAGAAAAAACGACAAATTTACGACACCTACGGTCATGACGGGTTGAAAAATACCGGTTATTCCGGGCCGGGCAACGCCAATGATATTTTTTCGCATATCAACGAAATGTTCGGTGATATGTTCGGGTTCGGCGGTCGCTCTAGGCAGCGTGATCCTAATGCTCCGCTTCAGGGAAATGATCTGCGCTATGATCTTGAAATTTCCTTTATGGATGCGGTGCATGGGATTGAAAAAGAGGTTGAAATAACTAAACCTGAAACTTGTTGGACCTGTGAAGGGTCAGGAGCAAGACCTGGTCATCAACCGCAAACTTGTCCGAGCTGTCAGGGGCGCGGTCAGGTGCTTCGTTCTCAAGGATTTTTTCAGGTTAGCTCCACCTGTCCCCAGTGCCATGGTGCAGGCCAAGTCGTCACGGAACCTTGCGGCGATTGTCATGGTGAGGGGTTAGTGAACAAAAAGAAGAAGGTGATGCTCAAGGTGCCAGCTGGGGTTGACACTGGTTCTCGGATGCGCTTGACCGGTGAGGGGGAAGGTGGTCGTCGCAGTGGTCACGCCGGTGATTTATATGTTATTATTCACGTACAGGAGCACGAGTGCTTTTTGCGAGAAGGTCAGACGATTTTTCTGAGCTATCCTTTGTCTATGGTCAAAGCGGCTCTCGGTTGCGAGGTGGAAATCCCCACAGTTGACGGTTCGGCTCAGTTAAAAATCAAAACTGGCACTCAGTCAGGCGAGCGTTTCACCCTGCGGGGGGAAGGTGTTGCCAGTCTGCGCGGCGGTCGTCGGGGGGATATGGTCGTTGAGATGCAGGTACAGACTCCGACCAGTTTGAATAAAAAGCAAAAGGAATTATTACGGGAATTTAACGAGCATTGTGAAAATGAGGAGGAAGGATTTTTCTCAAAAATATTGCATAGGCATTTTAAAAACAAAGAAAAGGATAAGGCGTAATTTTACCTTTTACCTTATTCAATTAAATGAATGTGAGATAGAATTATCATGGTGAATGAGTTTACGCATTTTGATGATGCTGGCAACGCCCATATGGTGAATGTTTCGGCTAAAGATGAGACGGAACGGATCGCTGTGGCTGAAGGGCGTATCTCTATGATTCCAGCAGCCTATGTTATGGTGCGGGCGGGCGCAATGAAAAAAGGTGATGTTCTCGGAGTTGCGAGACTCGCCGGTATTATGGCTGCCAAGAAGGTTGACGCTTTGATCCCTCTTTGTCACCCCTTGGCGATAACGAGAGCGGATATTGTGTTTACGTTTGATGATGACAACTGCACTGTCGGTATCAAGGCCACATGCGGTATTGTCGGCAGAACTGGCGTGGAGATGGAGGCGTTGACAGCCGTCTCCGTGGCGGCCCTGACCATATATGATATGTGTAAGGCCGTGGATAAGGGAATGGAGATTTCTGATATCCGTCTGATAAAGAAAAGCGGCGGCAAGAGCGGTGATTTTAGCCGATCCGCTTCGTTAATTGGAGAATAGGCATGGAAAACGAACAACTGCGAAAATTCAGAGAACAGCTTGAGGGGATGAAAGGGGAAATTATATCGGATGTTGAACAGACCCTTAAGGATATAAGTAGCCATCATGGTAATATTCCTGATCCCAATGATCGGGCCACCATAGAGTCGGATCGAGAGTTTGAGCTTCGTCTGCGGAGCAGGGAAAGAAAATTGCTTGATAAAATAGACCTAGCCATTGCCAGACTTGATAACGGCACCTATGGAGTCTGCGCAGGATGCGAAGAGAAAATCGGTCTTAAGCGTCTTGAAGCGCGACCGGTGGCGACGTTCTGCATTAACTGCAAGATTGAGCAGGAGCAGCAGGAAAAAAACGTAGGAAGATAAATGCCTGAATTACGAAAAGACCCTATTCTCGGTCGTTGGATAATTATTGCCCGGGAGCGGAGTAAACGACCTACGGATTTTGTTGTTGATGTTCCTGTCTCCGGGGGTGGATTCTGCCCGCTCTGTCCTGAAAATGAAAAAACAACACCCAGCGAGGTGTTGGTCTATGGTCGTAATCCCGATAGCCCGCCGAACTCATCCGGCTGGAAATTGCGGGTTGTTCCCAATAAATATCCGGCTCTGGTTATTGAGGGTGAACTTGATAAGCAGGGAGAAGGGCTCTATGACCGGATGAACGGCATCGGTGCCCATGAGGTGGTGATTGAAAGTCCTGATCATGAGAATCAGTTCAGCTTTTTACCCCATCATCAGATGATCCTTACCTTCAAGGCCTTTCAAGAACGTATCCGGGATTTGGCTCAAGATGAAAGATTCAGCTATGTTATGGTGTTTAAGAATAATGGTAAGGCAGCTGGTGCCTCCCTTGAACACTCTCATTCTCAGTTGGTTGCCCTGCCTATTATGCCCCGCATGTTGGCTGCTGAACTTGATGGCAGTAAGTCCTATTACAAGTACAAGGATCGTTGCATTTTTTGCGATATCATCCGTCAAGAAATCCAGCAAGATATTCGATTGGTCTGTGAGAATGACCTGTTTGTCACCTTGGCTCCTTTTGCACCCAGGACACCTTTTGAAATGTGGATTCTGCCCAAAAAGCATAACTCATCCTATGTTGCGCAGGACGAATCCTCTTTGTCCGCTCTGACCCATATTTTTTCTGAGACACTCAGACGGCTTGATGCCTGTATTCCCGGCATTCCTTATAATTTTGTTTTGCACACCCAGCCGCTTAGATCCGCGCCGCTTGAGCATTATCACTGGCATTTTGAAATAGTTCCGAAGTTAACCAACATCGCTGGCTTTGAGTGGGGAACAGGCTTTTATATCAACCCCATGCCTCCTGAAGATGCCTGTCAGTATTTACGTCAGGTTGAATTATAAGAGGGAGCGGCAGGAGAGAACGTTCTATGGAAAAGAGAAAAAAGGTGTTGCTCGTTGATGACGAAGAGAGCATCCTGTTTTTGTACAGAGAGGAAATAGAGGAAGAAGGCTTTGCTGTGGACGTGGCGCATAATGGTGAGCAGGCATTGGAGTTTTTCAAGGTCACTCCCCCAGATCTGGTGATCCTTGATATTAACATGCCCGGCATGAACGGTATTGAGGTGTTACGCCAGATGAAGGATATGCACCGAGAGCTTCCTGTAATCCTCAGTTCCGCCTACC
>CBDTVG010000074.1:0-8379 GCA_965363745.1 uncultured Candidatus Electrothrix sp.
CCCGCCTGAAGATCGGTATCGGTCGCCCAGAACGCAATGAACAGGGCCAGGGAATTCCTGTAGACCGTTATGTTTTATCTGGATTTGCTGATTCAGACTTTGCTCTTTTTAATAATCGTTTGGCTCTTGTGGATGAAGCTGTTGAACTATTTATTGAACAAGGGGTGGACAGGTGCATGAATATGGTCAACGGGCGTTAAGAACGGTTGTATAGGGTACCCCCGTCCCTTCCTTTTTTCCTTGCTTTGCCAAATCTTAAAAAATGTGCTATACTATTTGTTTATTTCTTATAGCCATTTTCAATTTGTATTCAAATTGTAGTCATCCGGGGTTATTATGAGTGAAGTCAAGGGAAAGACAATGTTTGCGACAGGTGATATGGCGGTATATCCATCGCATGGTGTCGGTCGAATTGAGAACATTGAGATGCAGACTATCGGCGGAATTGACCAGATTTTTTATGTGCTGAAAATTTTGGACAATGACATGACCATCATGATCCCCACCGCGACCAGCGAGCATGTCGGACTTAGGCCCATTATTTCTAAAAATGAGGTCAAGAAGGTCGTTGATATCCTGAAAGATCGAGATATAAAAATCAGCTCGCAGACTTGGAACAGGCGCTACCGTGACTACATGGACAAGATTAAAACCGGTTCTGTTTTTGAGGTCGCTGTGGTGTTACGTGATTTATTATTGCTTAAGGGAGACAAGGATTTGTCTTATGGTGAAAGAAAGATGATGGACACGGCCAAGAGTCTTCTGATTAAGGAATTATCCCTCGCCAAAAGGGTTGATGAGGAGAAGGTGGAAAAGCAGATTGATAAGTTGTTTGATTGATCTTTTCACCATAGCAGTATTTTGTCCACCACATCCGCTCATTCTCTCTACGTTGTTCAGCCGCAGGAAAACGGCATACGTCTGGATCATTATCTCGCCCGTATGCTTCCTGAGCATTCTCGATCCAGTCTCGGCAGATCTATTCGTTCCGCTCACATTTTAGTAAATAACAAAACGGTGAAGCCCGGTTGTCGATTGCGGCCCGGAGATGCTATTCGTCTTGCAATGCCTGTAACTCAAACGGTTGCCGGAGAGGGCAGGCCTGCTCCGCAACCTGTGGAATTTGAGGTGCTGTTTGAAGATCAGAGTTTGGCGGTGATAAGTAAACCGCCGGGCTTGGTTGTTCATCCCGCTGCCGGGCATGCCGATAACACCTTGGTAAACGGCCTGCTTTATCGCTATGGCGATATGGCCGCCTTGGAAGGGGACAGGCCGGGTATTGTCCATAGGTTGGACAAGGATACTTCAGGAATTATGTTGGCGGCCAGGACGGAACGGGCCCAACGTTTATTATCTGCGGCTTTTAAAGAACGAAATATTTCAAAAACTTATCATGCTCTGTTGGTGCGTTGTCCTAAAGAGTTGTCTGGTCGTCTGGTCGCCCCCATAGGACGGCACCCTGTACATCGGAAAAAAATGGCTGTCCGTTTGCATGACGGTCGCTATGCGGCCACCCATTGGCAGATTTTGGAACGCTTCAGCAATGGCCTGTGCTATGCGGAAATTGGTATTGAAACAGGTCGCACCCATCAGATTAGGGTGCATATGTCTTCTCTCGGTGCTCCCGTGCTGGGCGATATGCTGTACGGTGGCAAGGTTGACAGCAGCTTAGAGATCCAGGTGGAACGCCAGCTATTGCATGCTTCACGTCTTGTTTTTCCCCACCCGGATACAGGAGAGGCGTGCGGGTTCACCGCACCTTTGTGGCCAGATATGAAGCGTGTCTTAGAGGATTTACGGGAAAGGTACAGTCTTGTCGGATAAGAACAAAGAGCCTGTGCGGAATACAACCGAATCTTCGGTAATTGGGATCACCGGCGGTATCGGCTCCGGTAAAAGCAGGGTTTGCGACTTTTTAAAAAAATACTGTCAGCTATCGGTAATCAATCTTGATGTCATATGTAAAGAATTATTGATGCCTGATGAGCCGGGATGGCTGGCTTTACGGAATATCTTATCGGCTGATTTTTTTAACGCATCTGGTGGGCTTGAGCGAAAAACCTTCCGTAACGCTCTTTTTTCCGATGCAGGATTGCGCAACCGGGTTGACGTTGTTTTGCATCCTCTCGCTCGGCTGGAGATGAATAAGCGGGTTTCTCTGAGAGACGGGCCGGTGCTGGCTGAAATACCCCTTCTCTTTGAAGCCGGTTGGCAGGATGACGTACAGGTGATCATTGTTGTTTATGCGAATAATCCTGTGCAGTTGCAAAGGATTATTCAACGAGATCACGTTTCAGAGGAACAGGCCGGGAAGTCTGTCTCCGCTCAACAATGTCTTGCCGAGAAAGCCTTACTTGCTGATCATGTTATTGACAATTCCGGTGACTGGCGCAACACGTGTATGCAGTTGAAACAACTTGTCGGTGTGCTGGGATTGGAATACAGGGAATAAAATTTATTTTTTCGCACGAAAAAGACTTGACAAAAACGCTGGCGGTTCATTATTATTGAAGCTATACTTCAGTATGTTTTTATTTGTTCTCCGAATTTCATATTCTGATCATATTCTGATACTTTCATATATAAAAAATCATGGCATGGGAAATGCATAGGTCTTGTCGGCCGCTGTATTTTAGCCACCTTCTTTTGAAGAACGTAATTGCTCTTTTGAAAACAAAGTGATGTCGTAGTTTATCAAGTGAATATCTTTGTTATTCTGGAGAATTACCGAAAATCATATTTCAGGATTTATCCTGCCTGTTTCATTCAATAAGACAAAAAAATATCAGGTGATGTTATACCGGCCTGAAAACTTCTATATTATTTGATAATATATCGTAATGACTTTGGAACAGGATGTTCCTGGCATTTTCCTATAAAACCATACCTGAACCATGAGGAGGAAGGATCAGTTGATGAATCCTACTGAGTTGAAAAACAAGAACATCAAGGAACTTGTCGAGTTGGCCTCGGAGCTGAAGATTGAAGGATACAGCTCTCTGCGTAAACAGGAGCTTATTTTCGCCATTCTCAAATCCCAAGCTGATGAGGACGGCAAGCTCCGAGGTAGCGGGGTTCTTGATGTATTGCAGGATGGATTCGGTTTTCTCAGAGCGCCAGCCTACAATTATCTGCCCGGTCCTGACGATATTTATGTTTCGCCTTCTCAAATTCGGCGGCTCAATCTGAGCACAGGAGACACGATTGAAGGAGAAGTTCGGGCACCTAAAGAGAACGAGCGGTATTTCGCCCTGCTTAAGGTGGACAGCGTAAACTTTGAGGATCCTGAAGCGTCAAATAATAAAACGCTGTTTTCTAACTTGACCCCGCTCCACCCGGAAGATCAGATCAATCTTGAAGATGAGCCGAATAATTATTCTACCCGGGTTTTGAATATCGCGGCTCCATTAGGGAAGGGGCAGCGGGGCCTGATTGTTGCTCCGCCCAGAACCGGTAAAACAGTGCTCATGCAGCAGATCGCTAGAGCTATTGTAAAAAATCACAAGGAAATTATTCCGATTGTCCTGTTGATTGATGAGCGGCCTGAAGAGGTCACGGATATGAAGCGAAGCGTGGATGCCGAGGTGGTTAGCTCCACCTTTGATGAGCCACCCCAGCGTCATATCCAAGTGGCTGAAATGGTCATTGAAAAGGCGCGGCGATTGGTTGAGCATAAAAAGGATGTTGTTATTCTGCTTGATTCCATCACCCGTCTCGCCCGCGCATACAATACGGTGACTCCCGCATCCGGCAAGATTCTCTCCGGCGGTGTGGAAGCCAACGCCCTGCATAGACCGAAACGTTTTTTCGGCGCCGCCCGTAATATCGAAGAAGGGGGGAGCCTGACAATCATTGCAACCGCTTTGATTGAAACCGGCAGCCGCATGGACGATGTTATTTTTGAGGAGTTCAAAGGTACCGGTAATATGGAAATCGTTCTGGATCGCAAGATGTCCGAACGTCGTATTTATCCGGCCATTAATATCCAAAAATCTGGCACCCGTAAGGAAGATTTGTTGCTGGACCCGGAGGTGCTGGACAGAATGTGGATATTGCGCAAGCTCCTTTCGTCTATGAATCCCGCCGATGCGATGGAATTCTTAATGGGCAAAATGGAACGGACTAAAAGCAATACTGAGTTCTTTGCATCCATGAACAGGTAAAGGTAAAGTCGTTTTTCCTCTCTTTGCGTCTTTCGGCGTTATGCGCCTTGTCTCTTCTATAAAATGCGCTTTTGCAGGAATTTTTCTTTTTTAAAAAAGCTAAAACAGGTAAAGTAGATCAATTTTTGATTGATACGTAAAATAACCCGCTATAATGCGAATATGTTCTCTGGAGGCTGAGAGTACGATGAAACCGGATATCCACCCTGAATATCATAAAATTAAAGCGAAATGCGCCTGCGGTAATGAGGTTGAATTAGGTTCTGTGAACGAAAAGATAGAGGTTGAAATTTGTTCAGCCTGTCATCCTTTTTTCACCGGTAAACAGAAACTTATTGATACAGCCGGTCGTATTGAAAAGTTCAAGAAGAAATACGCCAAGCATCTCGCGAGCAAGAACGCATAGTTTGTATGCTCTGACGACCACATGGCGGTATGTAATGTCATGTGGTTTTCTTTGTTCCTCATAAAGAATATTGAACCGGCCCACTTCTCTTTTTCGAGAGAAGGGATCAGTATTTTTCTTTTTTCTCATCATATTGTTCTTTGCCCTCCCCCCAAAAAAAATGAAGACTCCCGCTATACGAATCCATGTTTGAAAATCTTGTTGATATTCACGAAAAATTGTCCGCTTTGGAACGTCAGCTCTCTGATCCTGAGCTGGTCAACAATCAGAAGAAGTATCAGGAGATAGTTCGTGACCATGGGCGGGTGTCCAAGCTCAGTGAATTGTATGCCGCTTATATAAAAGTCGGGCGGAATTTGGCGGATAACCGTGAGCTGATTCGGGATGCGGATGAGGATCCTGAACTTGCGGAGCTTGCCAAAGCTGAAATAGAGGAGCTGACAGAAAACGAGCAGGAGTTGGAGAAGAAAATTCGGGTGTTGCTACTTCCTCCGGATCCTAACGACGAGAAAAATATTTTCCTGGAGATTCGGGCAGGAACCGGTGGTGACGAGGCGGCTCTTTTTGTTGCTGATTTATTCAGAATGTTTTCCAGATATGCGGAAACGCAGGGCTGGAAGATAGAGGTTATGAGTTCCAATCCCATCGGAATTGGTGGCTTTAAGGAATTGATTGCCATGATCTCCGGCAATCAGGTTTATTCACGTCTGAAATATGAGGCTGGCGTGCATCGGGTGCAACGGGTGCCAGAGACTGAGACCCAAGGGCGCATCCATACCTCCGCCGTGACTGTGGCGATCATCCCGGAGGCTGAAGAGGTGGATTTACAGATCGCTCCGAACGAATTAAAGTTTGATGTCTTCCGTTCATCCGGCCCCGGCGGGCAGTCGGTCAACACCACGGATTCCGCTGTCCGAATCACGCATCTTCCCACAGGTCTGGTTGTCACCTGTCAGGATGAAAAATCACAGCATAAAAATAAGGCCAAGGCCATGTTGGTCATGCGTGCTCGGTTGCTGGACAAGCTGGAGCAGGAGCGGCACGACAAAATAGCTAAGGATCGGAAAGGGCAGGTCGGTAGCGGTGATCGAAGTGAACGGATCAGAACCTATAATTTTCCGCAAGGCAGACTCACTGATCACCGCATCAATCTGACAATTTATAAACTGGATCAGATTATGTCTGGATCTCTTGATGAGGTTATCCTGCCTATCATCACCCATTTTCAAACGGAAGCCCTGAAAGGTCTGGATTAATCCTCAACCGCAGGAATTGACCTCTGCGTTCCAGTTCCTACACTATCCCACACTATCGTACACTATGCGGGTACAGCAACTCCTAAACATTACGGTCTCCTCCCTGAAAGAGGCCCATATTGAAGACAGTTGGCTGGAGGCGGAACTCCTCTTACGTCATTGTCTTGAGGTATCAAGGAGCGAGTTGTTTCTCCTGCACGATCATCCTGTTTCCTCGGAGCGGCAACTACAGTTTCGAGAGCTGTTGCGCAGAAGATGTCTGCGTGAACCGTTGCAATACATTTTCGGCAGCTGTGAGTTCTGGTCCCTTGAATTTCACGTCACTCCCGCCGTCCTGATTCCCAGACCAGAAACAGAATTTCTCCTTGAACATACTTTTTCCACTATAGCGCAAGACGGCAATATCAAGCCCCGATCTGTGCTTGATCTCTGTACCGGTAGCGGCGTGATTGCCGTTGTCCTTGCAAAAGAACTTGCTCAGGCCGTTGTGACCGCTGTTGATTGCTCCTCGGAAGCTCTCGCTGTCGCCCGAAAAAATATCTCCCGTCATGGCTTGACGGAACGCATTCAGCTGCTTTGTGCGGATCTGTTGACCGGCTTTCACCCAGCTCCCCTGTTTGATCTCATTGTCACCAATCCCCCTTATATCAAGGCAGATGATCTGCTCACCCTTGAACCGGAAGTCCGGGACTGGGAGCCAGAGCTGGCCTTGTCCGGCGGCGACTCAGGTCTGGACAGCATTGAGCGAATTCGCCGGAATGCGGCGTGCTGTTTACGGCCCGGGGGCTGGCTGTTCATGGAAATCGGCGCTGATATCGGTGAAGCGGTTGAGTTGGCTTTTTTTGAGGACAATCACTATGAGCGTGTCAAAGTGGTAAGAGATTGGGCCGGACGGCAACGTGTTTTGCAGGCGAGAAGAACAAAAAGATAATGCATTTGAACCGCGATCATTTGAACAAACAACCAACAGACGGAGAATCCAAAATGAAGCGTCAGTCACCTGTAGGGCTGCTCACGGCAGCTGTTGTTTTTTGTATGGTCTTTTTTTTGTGCGGCCCGCTGTATGCGGCGAAGAAAAAAGAAAAATTCGATGTTGCTTGGTCTCATTACGCTGGCTGGGAACCGTGGGGATATGCTGAGGATGCGGGTATCTTGAAAAAATGGGCGAAGAAGTACAACATTGAGATCAAGCTGACCTTGATCAATGATTATATTGAGTCCATCAATCTCTACACCTCCGGCAAGTTTATTGCCTGTACCATGACCAATATGGATGCCCTGACTATCCCGGCTGCGGGAGGAATCGACTCCACCGCTTTGATTATCGGTGATTTTTCCAACGGCAATGACGGTATTGTCATAAAAAAAGGTTCTAAGGTGAAGGATCTGAAAGGCCGGAAAATCGCTTTGGTGGAGCTTTCCGTTTCCCATTATCTGCTGGCAAGGGCCTTGGATATGAACGGCATGAGCGAACGGGATGTCACGCTGATTAATACCAGTGATGCCGATATAGCGGCCATGTTCACTGCTGATCCCAAGGGTGCCGCCGTTACTTGGAATCCGCCGCTGATGCTGGCTCTGCGCGCGCCCGGCTCGGTTCGAGTTTTTGATTCCTCCCGCATTCCTGGAGAAATTATCGACCTGATGGTCATACGAACCGATGCCCCGGAAGCACTGAAAAAAGCCTTGGTCGGCGCATGGTATGAGGTTATGGCTATCCTAGAAACGGAAGGCCCGAAAAAAGAAAAAGCCATCGCCTATATGGCCCAAGAATCCGGCGGCACGGTTGCGGAATTCAAAAAACAGCTTGATACCACGGCCATGTTTTACAAAGCCTCTAACGCCGCAATTTTTACTGCCTCGGCAAAACCAAAAAAGACTATGGACAAAGTTCGGAAGTTCTCTTATGCGAAGGGATTGTATGGTGCATCTGCACCTTCCGCTGATATTGTCGGCATCGCCTTTGATGACGGTAGTGTGCTGGGCGATGAAGACAACATTAAACTCCGGTTCACAGCTAAGTATATGCGATGAGCAAGATTGCGGTGTCAACATCATCTGAACAGCCTGAGCATCAAGGCCGAAAACTCCCTCGTTTCTTAGGGATTCATGCCCGTCCGGGACGAATTTTCAGCATAGTGCTGGTGACCCTGCCTTTTATCTTTTTGCTGGTTGGTTTATCCAATGGTTCGGTAATTTTTCTTATCCCGGACAGTTGCACGAAGCTAACTGCTTGAAATTGTTTTGATTTTCGCATTCCGCCTTTTCCAATTAACATGCTGAAATTGCTATACTAAAAATTATTTACCGAACCATTGTTATCTGACTGCCGCAGAAATTCGGCATAAGGAAAATCCGGCGGATAAACTGCTGCCGAAGATTTCTCAGATGACCGCCGCAGTGCGACATATGCAGCAATTCTAAATTTACAAATTATCAAATAAATAAGGTGGCAATCTCAAGCGTTTCAAGCATAAAATTTATCAGCCAGCAATTCCAGAACACCCGGAACACCGTAAAGAAATAGCCGAATGAGCCTTTTTGAGTGGATGAA